>DATICE010000205.1:0-2666 GCA_035456985.1 Burkholderiales bacterium
CCTTCGCTTTCCTCGATTTCGCCATCTCTCGCCGACCTCTGTGAACGCGCCTGAAAAAAGGTGCGGATTATACCCTCGTTCGACCGCGCCTACACTCTAAAGTTATGAGGCAACTGGTTGTCACCAAAGCAATTTCTGCGCCAGCCCGATGCGGCTCGAACGACTCTTCTATCTGGGGCCGCGGAGCCAACACTTCAACCTGCCGTTCCATTCAAACTCCCTGGCGGGAACCCGTCGTGGCCCGCTTCAGCTCGTCCAGGCGCCGCGCGACCTCCTGGAAGCGTTTGCGCGCCATGTCGCTGCGCTCCCCGCCCGCGCTCAAACGCTCGAATTCGGTGCGAACCTGCAGCAGCTCGAGCTGATTGAACACCCCGGTGAAATCGGCAAGCGCGGAATTTTCGTCACCGGCGACGACAAGTGTCTCGCCGGCCACCTCCTGGTAGAGCGCGGCGTATTGCGACTCGCGGGTGGCCTCGAACAGCATCGCCGGGGTGGTGGCGCCGGACTCCCTCAGCGCATCCACCAGCTCCGCCACCGACGCGAGCTCCGGCGCATCCAGCATCGCGCGCCGCTCCGGCGAGAGCTGCTCCAGGAAACCCGGGTTCGACACCAGCAGGCGCAGCAACTGCCGTGCCAGCGGCGGCGGCGGCGTGCGCACCGGGCGCGCCGGGGCGCCCTGGGACCGAGCCGGCACGGACCCGAGATCGCAGAGCTGCATCAGCTCATCGACGGTGATACGGCATTTCTCGGCCAGCTCGCGCGCCAGCTGAAGACGGAGCGCGCCCGCCGGCATCTGCCGCAGCAGCGGCTTCGCCTCGTGGACGCAGCGGGCGCGGCCCTCGGCGGTGGCAAGGTCCACGCGCCCAGAGAGCTCGTCGATCAGGAACCTCGACAACGGCATCGCGCGCCCGAACAGGGCCTCGAATGCGCCCTTCCCGTGCTGGCGCACGTAAGTGTCCGGGTCATCGCCTTCCGGCAGGAACAGGAACCGCACCTCCTTGCCGTCGGCGAGCTGCGAGAGGCTCACCTCGAGCGCGCGCCACGCGGCACGGCGGCCCGCCGCGTCGCCGTCGAAGCAGAACACGATCTCGTCGGTCTGGCGCAGGAGCTTCTGCAGATGGAGCGGCGTCGTCGCGGTGCCGAGGGTCGCCACCGCGTACTCGATGCCGGATTGCGCGAGCGCGACGACATCCATGTAGCCCTCGACCACCAGCACGCGGCCGGCGTCGCGGATCGCGCGTCGCGCCTGGTAGAGGCCGTAGAGCTCGCGCCCCTTCTCGAACACCGCCGTTTCCGGCGAGTTGAGGTATTTCGGCTCGCCCTCGCCCAGCACCCGGCCGCCGAACCCGATCACGTTGCCGCGCACGTCCACGATCGGGAAGACGATGCGGTTGCGGAAGACGTCGTAGCGCCGGCCGTCCTCGTTCGTCTTCACCAGCCCCGCCTCGGCGAGCGTCTTGCCTTCGTAATCGGTGAACACCGCGGCCAGGCCCTGCCATTCGTCCGGGGCGTAGCCGATGCCAAAGCGCTTGGCGATGTCGCCGGAGACGCCGCGCTTCTTGAGGTAGGCGATGGCCTGCGGCGCGTCCTTCAGCTGCGCCCGGTAATGGCTCGCCGCGCGCAGCAGCACCTCGTAGAGGGTTTCGCCCTGCTCGGCGCGGCGGCGCTCGGTCTCGGAGTGCACTTCGGGCACGTTCATTCCCAGGCCCCGGGCCAGCTCCTTGACCGCCTCGACGAAGCCCATGCCGCCGTGCTCCATCAGGAACCCGACCGCGGTCCCGTGGGCGCCGCAGCCGAAGCAATGGTAGAACTGCTTGGTCGGGGACACCGTGAACGAGGGCGTCTTCTCGCTGTGGAACGGGCAGCACGCGACGTAATTCGCCCCGGCGCGCTTCAGTTTCACGTGCCGGTCCACGACCTCGACGATGTCGACCCGCCCGAGGAGCTCCTGGATGAAGGACTGGGGAATCATGTGCGGGTGAGGCGAGTATAGCCTCGCGCAAACGAGGAGTAACTAGAAAATAATACGGCGGCCGCTACGCCGCCGGCGAAAGCAACTACCCTGCCAGCTTCGATTTCACCAACGCCGATACCTTGCTCATATCGGCCTTCCCTGCGAGCTTGCTTTTCAGCGCGCCCATCACCTTGCCCATGTCGGACGGGGCCTTGGCGCCGGCCGCGGAAATCGCCTCGGCCACTGCCGCCGCGATCTCGGCGTCCGACAGCGCCTGCGGCATGTAGCCCTGCAGCAGGTCGCTTTCGTACTTCTCGTTCTGCGCGAGGTCCTGCCGGCCGCCCTTCTCGAACTGGGCGATCGACTCGCGCCGCTGCTTGATCATCCGCTCGATGACGCCCACCACGTCCGCGTCGGCGAGCTCCTTGCGCTCGTCCACCTCGCGCTGCTTCACCGCGGCGAGCAGCAGCCGCAGCGCGTCGCGGCGCCGGGCATCCCCCCCGCGCATCGCGGCTTTCACGTCATCGTTGATGCGGGCCTTCAAAGACATGTGAGTGGCGAGTGGTGGGCAGAAAAACAAAAAGGCGCGAGGGTTACTCCCTCACGCCTATCGGCTCCCGCCGGGCCGGATTCAATACATCCGTGGCGGCAGGAGTTGCGACCGCAGGCGCTTGTGATGGCGCTTGATCGCGGCCGCGAGCTTGCGCTTGCG
>DATICE010000206.1:0-4782 GCA_035456985.1 Burkholderiales bacterium
GTGCGCGAGCACGCGCCCGAGCAGGAACTCGTCGGGAACGCCGATGCGGTGGAGCCCCGCCTGCTCCATGTCGCGCACGTGCTTCACGGTGATGCGCTTGTCCTTGGCGACGATGAGCTTCCCGCCCTTGGTGGCGATGTCAAAGCGCGCGATCTCGCCGCGCATGCGCTCGGGCACGAGCTCAAACTCGATGCCGTCCTTGCCGAGGTGAAACGTGTCGGACACGAAGAACTCGGCGAGGATCTTCTCCGGCGTATAGCCGAGCGCCTTCAGGAGGATCGTCACCGGCATCTTGCGGCGACGGTCGACCCGGAAGTAGAGATAGTCCTTGGGATCGTACTCGAAGTCGAGCCACGAGCCGCGGTAGGGGATGACGCGCGCGGAGAAGAGGAGCTTCCCCGAGCTGTGCGTCTTGCCGCGGTCGTGCTCGAAGAACACCCCGGGCGAGCGGTGCAGCTGCGACACGATCACGCGTTCGGTGCCGTTGATCACGAACGAGCCGGTGGTCGTCATGAGCGGGATCTCGCCCATGTAGACTTCCTGCTCTTTCACTTCCTTGGCCGTGGGCTTGGGCGCCTCCTTGTCCATTATGACCAGGCGCACCTTGGCGCGCAGCGGCGCGGCGTAGGTCAGTCCGCGCTGCTGGCACTCCTTGACGTCAAACGGCGGCTCCCCGAGCGCGAAGCTCACGAACTCCAGGCGCGCGTTCTTCGAGTGGCTCTCGATCGGGTAGATGCTCCTGAACGCCGCCTGCAGACCCTCGGTCTTGCGCTCATCCGGCACGACCTTCGCCTGCAGGAAGCCCGCGTACGAGTCGAGCTGGGTGGCCAGCAGGAACGGCACCGGCAACACGACGTCGCGCTTGGCAAAGCTCTTGCGGATACGTTTCTTTTCGGTGAAGGAGTACGCCATGTCAGCTCCAGGAAATATTCGGACGACTGCGAACGACGACGGCCGCAACACCCCTCGCGGCATGCCGCTCGGGGTGAAGAGAAAGTCGCGACCCGTTCAAAAAATGATCCAGACTGGCGGCCTCCCGCCAGCCGAAACTCCACATCGCGCTTACTTGATCTCGGCGGTAGCGCCGGCTTCGACCAGCTGCTTGAGGAGTGCTTCCGCATCGGCCTTGGAGATGGCTTCCTTGACCGGCTTGGGAGCGCCGTCGACCAGGTCCTTGGCCTCTTTCAGTCCGAGTCCGGTCACCGCGCGCACCACTTTGATCACGTTAACCTTGTTCGCGCCCGAGCTGTTCAACATGACGGTGAACTCGGTCTTCTCCTCGGCAGCCGCGGCAGCCGCGCCGCCGCCGGCCGGCGCCGCCACGGCAACCGTTGCCGCCGCAGCGGAAACGCCGAACTTGTCTTCCATGTCCTTGATGAGCTGGGACAGCTCCAGCACCGTCATGCTCGCGATCGCGTCGAGTATCTCTGCTTTGGCAATAGCCATGTTGCTTGCTCCTGTAAGAATCACTTGTTGATGGTTTCGGTATCCCGGTGGAGCCGACCTTACGCCGGCTGCTGCTTACTGTCCCTGACCGCCGCCAGCGTCCGCGCGAACTTGCCCGGCACCTCGTTCAAGGTGCGCACGAACTTCGCAATCGGCGCCTGCAGGGTTGCCGCGAGTTGCGTGAGCAGTTCCTGGCGGCCCGGCAACTTTGCCAGTTCCGCCACTTCCCGGGCCGACATCACCATATTGGGCATGGCGCCGGCCTTGATCACGAACTTCTCGTTCTCCTTGGCAAACCCCTGCAGCACCTTGGCCGCGGCCACCGGATCGCGGGAGATGCCGTAGGCAAGGGGTCCCACCATCTTCTCGGTGAGTCCCTTGAACGGCGTGTCCGCGACCGCGCGGCGTGCCAGGGTGTTCTTCAGCACCCGCAAGTACACGCCGGAGCCGCGCGCCTTCCTGCGCAACTCCGTCATGTCCCGCACCGTGATGCTGCGGTATTCGGCCAGAATCACCGCCTGGGCTCCGGCAAGCTGCTTGCTCACCTCGGCCACTACCGCCTGCTTTTGCTCCAGATTCAGACTCAAGCTCTATCTCCTTTCACCCACACGGCGACCGGTGATCCAGGAGTCAGATACGAAACCTGTTTCGGGCACGCCGTCTGCGTAGGATCATCGGGAATGAGGTTCGAGGATCGAGGATTGAACGACTGCCCGCGGGCAGCATTCGACCCTTGAATCCGTGATCCGTTCCCCAAAAAATTAAACCTCTCGGTTCCTACGGTCTTTGACAACCCGCCGGCGGTGCGCCTCCGGCGACCCAAAGTTCTGTCCCGGACGAATCCGGGGTCCACTCATTGCTGCAGCAAGCTCGCCTGGTCGATGCGTACGCCCGCGCCCATCGTGCTCGATACCGAGACCTTCTTGAGGAAGATCCCCTTCACGCCAGACGGCTTGGACTTGTTCACGGCTTCGACCAGAGTCCTCAGGTTTTCAACCAGCGCATCCACCGAAAAAGAAGCGCGCCCGATCGTGCACTGGACGATACCCGCCTTGTCGGCGCGATACTGGATCTGGCCGGCTTTCGCGTTCTTGATCGCGGCCGCCACGTCCTGGGTCACCGTCCCGACCTTGGGGTTGGGCATCAGGCCCCGCGGTCCGAGAATCTGGCCCAGCTGCCCCACCACGCGCATCGCGTCCGGCGATGCGATCACGACGTCGAAATCGATCTTGCCGCCCTTGATCTCGTTGGCGAGATCCTCGAACCCGACGATGTCGGCACCTGCGTCCTTCGCCTGCTGGGCCTTGTCGCCCTGCGCGAAGACCGCGATCCGCACGCTCTTGCCGGTTCCCTTCGGCAGCACGACCGCGCCGCGCACCGTCTGGTCCGATTTCGAGGCGTCGATCCCGAGATTGAGGGAGACATCCACCGATTCGTCGAACTTTGCGGTGGCGCCCTCCTTCACGAGCTTGAGCGCCGCCTGTGCCGGATACGATTTATCGCGATCCACCTTCGCGCGCAGCGCGTTATAACGTTTGGATGCCATTTACAGGCCCTCCACGTCGACGCCCATGCTGCGGGCGCTGCCGGCGATGGTGCGTACCGCCGCATCGAGATCCGCCGCGGTGAGGTCGGGCAGCTTCGCCTTGGCGATCTCCTCGGCCTGCGCGCGGGTGATTCTCCCGACCTTTTCACTGTTGGGACGGCCACTTCCCTTCTCAATCTTCGCCGCCTTCCGGATCAGCACGCTTGCCGGCGGCGTCTTCATCACGAAAGTGAAGCTCTTGTCCTGGTAGGCGGTAATGACCACGGGCACGGGCAGGCCGGGCTCCATCTTCTGGGTCTGGGCGTTGAACGCCTTGCAGAACTCCATGATGTTCAGTCCGCGCTGGCCGAGAGCCGGCCCGATCGGCGGGCTGGGATTTGCCTTGCCCGCCGGCACCTGCAGCTTGATGATGCCGACCACCTTCTTTGCCATGTCACTCTCCTTCGGGTCCTAGCGGGCGACTGTTGCGCCCTCCCCATCTGACTACCGTTGCTTGTTACTCGTTGCTCGTGCGTGCTTCCCTGCCTACGCCTTTTCCACCTGGCCGAACTCCAGCTCGACCGGGGTGGAGCGGCCGAATATGGTCACCGATACCCGCAGCTTGCTCTTGTCGTAATTCACGTCCTCGACGTTGCCGTGGAAGTCCGCGAAGGGGCCTTCCTTGACCCGCACCGCTTCGCCCACCTCGAACAGCACCTTCGGCCGCGGCTTCTCCACGCCCTCCTGGATCTGGTGCAGGATGTTCTGCACCTCTTTCTCCGAGATCGGCGTGGGCTTGGTCGCGGTACCGCCGACGAAACCGGTCACCTTGGCGGTGTTCTTCACCAGGTGCCAGGTGTCGTCCGTCATTTCCATTTCCACCAGCACGTAGCCGGGGAAGAACTTGCGCTCGCTGATCGCTTTCTGCCCGGCTTTCATCTCGACAACTTCCTCCACCGGGACCAGGATCTGGCCGAACTTGTCCTCCATCCCGGCGCGGCGGATGCGATCCAGCAACGCGCGCTGCACGCTCTTCTCGAACCCCGAGTAGGCGTGGACGACATACCACTTCTTGCCCGTCATCAGCTCTGGCCCAGCAGCCTTTTCACCGCCCACAGTAACCCCGCATCGACAATCCAGAGAAACAGCGCCATCACCACCATGAACGCGAAAACGATGCCGGTGGTCTGCAGCGTTTCCTTGCGCGTCGGCCACACCACCTTCTTTGTCTCGCCCACCGACTCCTGGGCGAACACGTGGAATTCCTTGCCGGGCGCCGACAGCCAGAACACGAAGGCCCCCGCCGCCAGGCCCGCCAGCACCGCGACCACACGGACGATCATCGGGCTCTGATCCAGGAAGTAGAACCCCGCCACCCCCGCCGCGACGAGCAACAGCGCCACGGTAATTCTGATCTTGTCCGCCATCTATCCTTTGGAGTGCTGAGCGACGAGCCTTGAATGGTGAGTCAACGCCGAAAGCTCAAATAATCCACTCGAACCTCATCACTTGCGTAGCAGTTGGCAGGCCAGGAGGGTCTCGAACCCCCAACCTTCGGTTTTGGAGACCGACGCTCTGCCAATTGAGCTACTGGCCTTTGTCCCAAGACTGAGGATTGAGTTCTAAGGATCGAGAGAAACCGCTCGCTCGATCCTCAATCCTCGATCCTTACTCGATTACCTTTGCGACCACGCCTGCGCCGACCGTCTTGCCGCCCTCGCGGATCGCAAAGCGCAGCCCCTCTTCCATCGCGATCGGCTGAATCAGACTCACCGTGATCGTCACGTTGTCCCCCGGCATCACCATCTCCG
>DATICE010000207.1:0-2903 GCA_035456985.1 Burkholderiales bacterium
TGAAGACCAAGGATCCGGACAAGACGGCGAAATTTTACGTGGACACGTTCGGCGCGAAGATTCTGAGCAAGAATCCGCGGGGCGGCTACCGCCTCGATCTGCTCGGGCTGCATCTCAACGTCACGGACTTTCTCGAGGACCAGACGCGCGAGCAGAAGTACGGCATGGAGCACATTGCCATCGATACCGACGAGCTCGATGCGCTCATCGCGAAGCTCGAGGCCCAGGGCATCCACATCCTCGAGAAGACCGTCGTTTCGGGCGGTCGTCGGGTGTGCTTCTTCGAGGGGCCGGACGGCGTGCAGCTCGAGTTCATTGAATTGAAAAAGTGACATATCGTCATTAGAGAGGGGAGAAGCATGGCTTCATCCGAAAGATTGCGCGTGGGACTCATCGGGGCAGGCGGGCGCTGGGGCCCATGGGCGCACGTGCCGGCGCTGACGCAATTGCCGCAGACCGAGCTTTTCGCCGTGTGCACGGCGCACGCGGACACGGCGCAGGCAGCGGCCGACAAATACGGCGTAAAGCGCGCCTACAGCGACGTCGCGAAGTTGAGCGCAGACCCGCAGGTGGAGGCAGCGCTCGTGGCAGTGCGCGTGCCGGCGCACCTCGCGCTCTCGAAAGCCGCCCTGGAGGCGGGCAAGCATGTCTACTGCGAGTGGCCCCTGGGCGCCAACACGAAAGAAGCCGAGGAGCTCGCGGCGCTCGCGCGCAGGAAGAACCTGCTCACGATGGTCGGCCTGCAGCGGCGCGCGTCGCCTGCATACCTCCACATGCGCGAGCTGATCAGGGACGGCTACGTAGGAGAGATGCTGTCGGTCAACATGACGATGATGGGGGGCGGCGTGCTAACGCGCACCTCGGACCGCACGTGGCAGCGCGACGCGAAGCTCGGCGCGAATCCCCTGACCATCACGTTCGGGCACGCAATCGACGCCGTGTGCATGGTCGTGGGCGAGTTGACGGAGGTCTCGGCGGTCGTCAGCACCCAGGTCAAGCAGTGGTTCGAGACCGATACGAAGAAGTACGTCGACACCACCGCGCCCGACAACATCATGATCCAGGGCCGGCTCGAGAATGGCGCGGTGATCAGCGCGAACGTGGGCGTCCAGCCCTATCACGGCAGCGGCTACCGGTTCGAGATCTACGGAAGAGACGGCACGCTGATGATGATCGGCGGCGGTGAAGCGGGCCAGGAGGCGAGCCGCAGGATCGTGGGCGGCAGGAAGGACGACAAGGAACTGAAGGAGCTGCCCGTGCCCGAGCGGTTGAAGTGGGTGCCGGACGCCGTGCGGAAGGAGGGCCGCGCCTACGACGTGGGACAGATGTGGGTGAATTTCGCCAAGGCGATTCGCGACGGCAAGGGCGTCGAGCCCGACTTTGACCACGCCGTGCGCCGCCACCGGATGCTCGACGCCATCGTGCGCGCGTCCGAGACCGGGCAGCGGCAGAAAGTCAGCGCGTAGGCGTCAGGCGCCGCGCGGCAAGGTCGAGCCCCCGGGCTACGTTGCGAAGCGTGTCGGCGATCACGCGGAAACACCGCGCCAGAGCGCTGTGCGCGCCGCTGCGTGCCGTCACGATGAATTCGATCACCGGCTCGTACATCTCGGCGGCCTCGAACAAGCTGGCATAGCGCTGCTGCACGTGCGGCGGCAGTGAGGCGGCTGCGCTTCTCCAGAACGACTCCGGCATGGGGTGCTCCTTTGCGGACGAAACATCAGACGGCAGCGCGCGCGGGCGCGCTCGAGCGCGGACTCCGGCCGACGCGCCGCGCGCGATCAGCCGTGCGCAGGCTCGCGCGGCGCCGCGCAACAAATGGGCAATCGCCTCCGCGCGGTAGCGACGCGCGGCACGCACGTTGGCTTCGATCTCCTCGCGCGTGGGATGGCGGAAATGTTCGTTGGTCATGAATGCCTGATTCTTCGCTGAATGTATGACGAAATGATAAGCCGCAAGTTCCGCGTTGACACGCAACGATATGTATCGCCACGCGCGAAAAAGATTCACGCGTCTCCAACGAGCGACGCACCGACTCGGCGCAGACCGCGCACCATCGGTGCACCGGCCGCACCACCTTGGGTGCGTGTCGCGCGAACTTCACGTTGCGTTCATCAGTATGAAATAATGCCGGGAGCGGTTCTTTGTCGCTCATCAGCCGTCACTTATCGCCATGGCCCTCAAACGCCCTAAAGGTCCCGCCGGAAGACTCGTCGTGCTGGGCCACACATCGAGTGTCCTCAAGGGCAATCCCCTCGGCGATCCGCATGCCCGCAACGTCGGCGTGTGGCTGCCGCCGCAATATGACGAGGGGGAGAAGCGGCGCTTCCCGGTGCTCTACGACCTCGTCGGGTTCACGGGCTCCGGCCCGTCGCACACCAACTGGAAGCCCTTCGGCGACAACGTTCCGGAGCGCGCCGCGCGGTTGATCCGGGAGGGGAAGATGGGGCCCGTCATCATCGTCTTTCCCGACTGCTTCACGGCGCTGGGCGGCAACCAGTACGTGAACTCGTCCGCGATCGGCAACTACGCGGACTATCTCACGCGCGAGATCATTCCCTTCGTGGACCGCCAGTTCCGCACGCTGGCGAGCCGCGAGCACCGCGGCTGTTTCGGGAAATCATCCGGGGGCTACGGCGCCATCCTCCACGGCATGAAGTATGCGCGGTACTGGGGCGCGATCGCCGATCATTCCGGCGACGCCTACTTCGATTTCGTCTACTGGACGGACTGGCCGAACACGCTGAACGAGCTTCAGAAGCACCGCTCTCCGAAGCGCAGGTCCGGAAAGTACGACGCGCGCCGCGAGGCACGCCGCAAGGGCCTCGCCCAGGGGCGGGACGACGGCCGCATCAAGAGCTTTCTCCAGCACGTGTGGAAGAAGGAGAAGCTCTCGACCGCGGAGA
>DATICE010000208.1:0-9631 GCA_035456985.1 Burkholderiales bacterium
GCCCCGCCGCAGCGTCAAACTTTCGCGGGCGTCGACGCGCTGCGCCTGCAGCTGGAGGCGTTCGCGCGCAGCGTCGCGACCGGCTCGCCCTATCCGATCCCGTTCGACCAGATGCTCGACGGCGTCGCGGCGCTCGAGGCCGTCACGGAATCGCTCGCCTCCGGCGGCCCCGTCGTGCTCGGGGAGCGGTCAAATGGTAGGCAGAGGCGGGTTGGTGGTTGAAGCTTCCCCTCCTCGGGCGGGAGGGGAGGTAAACTCCCACCACCCCGCCCCGCGTACGCGGGCACCCCTCCTCGAGCAGGAGGGGAAAGTTACCCCATGAGGACAAGGTATGGATACGGCGGTTAAGACTGAGAAAATCATTGCGCGCAAGGACGGCGCGATCGGCTGGGTCATCTTCAACAACCCGGAGAAGCGCAACGCCCTGTCGCTCGAGATGTACGAAGCGACCACGGCGGCGATGGAAGGCTACGCAAAGGATCCCGAAGTCCGCGTGGTGATCCTCAAGGGCGCGGGCGACAAGGCGTTCATATCCGGCGCGGACATCTCGCAATTCAAGGACCGGCGCTCGAACCCGGAGCAGGTGAAGGCGGCAGAAGCGATCTCGGTGCGCTGCAGCCGGTCGATCCGCGAGTGCCCGAAGCCCGTGATCGCCATGATTCGCGGCTACTGCATGGGCGGAGGTCTCGGTCTCGCGGTGGTGTGCGACCTGCGCATCGCCTCGGACGATTCGCGCTTCGGCATCCCGGCGGCGAAGCTCGGCGTGGGCTACCGTTTCTCCGGGGTGAGACGCTTGGCGGAGCTGGTCGGGCCGTCGTTCACTGCGGAAATCTTCTACACCGGGCGCCAGTTCAATGCGCAGGAGGCGCTGCAGATGGGGCTCGTCAACCGCGTGCTGCCCGTCGCGGATCTGGAAAAATACGTCATGGACTACGCCGCCACGCTCACCGGCAACGCGCCGCTCACCATCGCTGCCGTGAAGCGCTCGCTCATCGAGCTGGGCAGGGACCCCGCCGAGCGCGACCTCGCGGCCTGCCAGAAGATGGTGGACGACTGCTTCGCGAGCGAGGATTACAAGGAGGGGCAGAAGGCGTTCATGGAGAAGCGCAAGCCGGTGTTCCGCGGGCGCTGATCATGGCGAAGCGGTGGAAGAACCGCCCGCAGGGATCGAACTGGGGCGAGTTCGGAGAGGACGACACCCTCGGCCGGATGAATCTGCTGACGGAGGCGCGCCGGCTCGCGGCGTTGAAGGAAGTGAAGACCGGCCGCGCCTTCTGCCTGAGCCATCCGCTCGACCGCCCGGGCGGCAACGTCCTCAACCCCCACCGCTACCCCCCGGTCTTTCACCCGGTCATGCGCGATGGCGAGGTCTATTTCAATCTCGCGTTCGAGAAATTCGATCCGCGCTTCACCGACGTCGGCTCCGACGAGGCGGTCATGCTCTACACCCAGTACTCGACGCACTGGGACGGCTTCCCTCACAAAGGCTCGCAGTTCGACACGGACGGCGGCAACCACCCCGGGAACGTGTTCTACAACGGCTACCGGATCGTGGATGACGCCGGCCGCGGGACGCAGGGCAAGCTTGGCGCGGTCGCGCTCGGCATCCAGGGCATGGCGGAGACCGGCGTCCAGGGGCGCGGGGTGATGATCGATCTCCGTCACCACCTGGGCGATGAGCGCGTCGAAGTCGGCTTCGAGCGGCTGGAGACGATCATGAAGGTGGACGGCGTGCGGGTGGAGAAGGGCGACATCGTCTGCATCCACACCGGGCTCGGGCAATTGATCCGCGACGCCGACGGAAAACTCGATCCCTCGATCCGGCGCGCGTGCGCGGTGCTCGACGGCTACGACAAGCGGCTGCTCGAATGGGTCGCGGACAGCGGGCTCGCGGCGATCGCGGCCGACAACCTCGCCGTGGAGCGCTCGTCCACGCTGGGCGCGGACCCACGGCTGCCGCATCGCGGGCCGGCCCTGCCGCTGCACGAGCACTGCCTGTTCAAGCTGGGGGTACATCTCGGCGAGCTGTGGTACCTGACCGAGCTCGCCGCCTGGCTGCGGCAGAACCGCCGCAGCAGCTTCCTGCTGACCGCGCCGCCGCTGCGGCTGCCGGGCGCGGCCGGCTCGCCGGTCACGCCGGTGGCGACGGTGTGACCGTCGTCATTCCGGCTTGATGCCGGCCTGGATGACGATCTTCCTCCACTGCTCGTAATCCTTGCGGATCAACGCGCGGAGATCCTCGGGCGAGCCGCCGCCTGCCGGAAAGACGCCGCTCGCGTGCAGCGTGGCTTCGACGTCCTTCCGGGAGACGATCTTCCTCACTTCGGCGTTGATCCGTTCCACCACCGCGGGCGGAATTCCCTTCGGACCGATCATCGCGTGCCAGTTGGTGGACTCGTAGCCGGGCACCGTCTCGGCGAGCGCGGGGATGCCGGGCTCGGTGGGAATGCGCTGCGCGCTCGTCATTCCGATCGCACGCACCCGGCCCGCCTTGACGTGGGGAAGCCCCGTCTGCGGCGGCGAGAAGACCATCTGGACGTGACCCGCGATCACGTCGATCAGGGCCGGGCCGCCGCCCTTGTACTGCACGGCCGTCATCTTCACGCGCGCCATGTGGAGGAAGAGCTCCGTGGTGAGGTGCACGATGGTGCCCTGTCCGCTGCTGCCGTAGAGGATGTCGCCCGGGCGCGAGCGCGCCAGCGCGACGAGCTGCTTCGCGTCGCGCGCGGGAAGCGAAGGATGGGCGACCAGTACGAAGGGACCCTTGCCGATCAGCACGATGGACGTATAGTCGTTCAGGGTATCGAACTTGACCGGCTGCAGGCTGGGATTGATCGTGTAGCTCGGCGAGATTTCGAGCAGCGTGTAGCCGTCCGGCGCCGAGCGGATCGCGACCTCGGTGCCGATCGAGCTGCCCGCCCCGGCACGGTTCTCGACGACGATGCTCTGCCCCAGCGCCTCACCGAGCCGCGGGCCGATGAGGCGGGCGATGAAGTCGACGCCGCCGCCGGGCGCGAACGGCACAATCAGCCGGATGGGCTTCGCGGGATAGACCTGCGCCCATCCCGCCGCGGGGACCGTGAGCAACGTTGCAAGCGCAATGGCCGCGCGGCTCCTTCTCATGGGCTCCTCCTCGGTTCATTCTACCGTGCACGGCTTGATATTATCGCCGTCAGAATGAACAATGGGGGACGATGGAACACAAGGTAGAAGTACTACAGACGCCTCCGCCGTCGCCGACCGAAGGAATGGTGACGCTGACGCACGTGCTCTACGGCCTGCACGGATTCAGCGCGCTCATGGGTATCCTGAGCAGTGCCTTCATCGTCACTGCGTTCCTGACCGGCTGGCCGTCCATCATCGCCGTGATCATCAACTACGTGAAGCGCGGCGATGCGCGCGGCACCTTCCTCGATTCGCACTTCGGGTGGCAGCTCCGCACCTTCTGGTACGCGCTTCTGTGGGTCGTCCTGGCCGGCGTGCTGATCGTGACCGTCGTCGGCATCCCGTTTGCGTTCCTGCTGCTCCTTATCGTCGGCTTCTGGGTGCTCTACCGCATCATCCGCGGCTGGATCGCACTGGCCGAAGCGAGGCCCATGCCCTTGCCGAAATGAAGTTGCTGATCGTCGATTCGCAGGTGCACATCTGGGGCGCCGACAGCCCGGAGCGGCCGTGGCCGAAGAACCGGACGGTCAAGGCCCAGCGGGACGTGCCGCTAGGAAGCGACGAGCTGCTGCGCGAGATGGACGCCGCGGGCGTCTCGCGCGTCGTGATCGTGCCACCGTCGTGGGAAGGGGATCGCAACGATCTCGCGCTGGCGGCTGCGCAGACGCACCCGGACCGTTTCGCGGTGATGGGGCGCATCGATCCGGTTCTTCCCGAATCGCGCAGGAGGATCGCGGCGTGGAGGCAGCAGCCCGGCATGCTCGGCCTGCGCTTCGTGTTCCACCGCTCGCCGCTGCTGGAGCTTCTGACCGAGGGTAAGGCCAACTGGCTGTGGCCCGAGGCGGAGAAGCACGGCGTGCCGGTATACATGCTGGTTTCCCACCGGCACCTGCATCACGTCGAGGGAATTGCGGCGCGCCATCCCGGCCTGAAGCTCGTGATGGATCATTCGGGCCTGGTGGACGGCAGGGACGACGAAGCGTTCAGGGAATTCGACAAGCTGCTCGCTCTGGCGAAGTACTCCAACATCGCGACCAAGGTGAGCTGCTTCCCGTTCTTCTCGACCCAGAAGTACCCTTTTCCCAACCTTCATCCCTACCTCCGCAAGGCGTTCGACGCGTTCGGCCCGAAGCGCACGTTCTGGGGCACCGACCTCTCGCGCCTGCCGTGCACCTACCGGCAGGGCGTCACGCTCTTCACCGAGGAGCTGCCATGGCTGAAGGGCCAGGACCGCGAGTACGTGATGGGGCGCGGCGTGTGCGAGTGGCTGGGGTGGAAGATCCAGGGATGAAGGAAAAACCGGGGACGGAGCCCGATTCTTTCCATTCCGATTCCTCTGGTGCATGAAGAACACGCGCTCGCTCGCGCTCGCACTGCTCCTCTTTACCGGGCCCGCCGCTGCAGCTGAGAGTTGCCCGCATTGCCCGGAGATGGTGGTCATTCCGGCCGGGCAGTTCGTGATGGGAGTGGCGCCGGGCGAGGAGGAGCGCGCGAGTCTGTCCGCCGAATTCCGCAATCGTAGCGAGCCGCAGCGCAGCGTGACCGTCAAGCGTTTTTTCGCGGGCAAATTCGAGGTGACGCGCGGCCAGTACCGGGCGTTCGCCGAGGCGACCGGCCGCAGCGCCGAGGGATGTTTCGTCTGGAGCGGGGACGCGTTTGAAATGAGACCAGCGAACAGCTGGAGTAATCCCGGCTTTCCCCAGGACGATGCGCACCCCGCCACGTGCGTCAGCTGGGAAGACGCAAGCGCTTACCTGGCGTGGCTCAGCCAGCAAACCGGGAGAAAGTACCGCCTGCCCACCGAAGCCGAATGGGAATACGCGGCGAGAGCCGGGACCACGACGACGCGGTACTGGGGCGATGATCCGGACCGATCCTGCGACTACGCCAATGGCGCCGATCGCACGACCGCGGCACGGGTTCCCGCCTGGAAGGACTGGCATGTCGCCGATTGCGATGACCGGCATGCCTACACGGCCCCCGTTGGAAGCTATCGTCCCAACGCGTTCGGCCTCTACGACGTGCTGGGCAACGTGGAGGAGTGGACCCAGGACTGCTGGATCGGTCACTTCCGCGGCGCGCCCACCGACGGCAGCGCCGTGGCCGCCGGGGATTGCTCCCTGCGCGTGGTGCGCGGCGGATCCTGGGATGATTCTCCAGTAGGCGTGCCCGCGGCGTATCGCGTGGGAAGTCCCACGACCGTCCGGGTCTACCGCCGCGGATTCCGCGTCGCCACGGACATGTAGGGGCGCCACGCGGAGACCAGCGCGGCAACCGCTTGATCAGGCCTCGGGGCCGGCGTACTTGCCTGCGGTGTCGGGGAAGAGCGCCTTCACGATCTTGAACTTGGTGACATCCACCGTGCCGTCCATGTGCAGGAACATGGAGGCGTCGCGGTAGAGCTTCTCGATGCCGAAGTCGAGCATGGTGCCGTTGCCACCGTGCAGCTCCATCGCGTGCTTGCACACGCGCAGCACGGCTTCCGATGCGTGGAGCTTCACCATGTTGCAGAGCACGTCCGCGTCCGGGGAATTTGCGTCCACCGCGGCTGCCGCTTCCCGCAGCAGCCCGCGCACCGTGCAGATCTCGGTCGCCATTTCAGCGAGCCGGAGGGCGGTCGCCTGGTGCTTGATGAGGATGCGGCCGCCCTGCACGTACTCCTGCACGTACTTGGCGGTTTCCTCGAACGCCCGCACGCCGACGCCGAGGTTCTTCGAGCCCTGGATGATCTTGCCGGGCCGGAAGTAGATGCCCGCCCGCGAGAGCGCGGTGTTCTCGACCAGCAGGTGGTCCTTCGGCACTTCCATGTCCTCGAACACCATCTCGCCGTTGTTCATGAAGCGGCCGCCCAGCGTCTCGTTGCAGCGCTGAACGGTGAAGCCCTTGGTGTCGCGCGGGACGAGGAAGCTCGAGGTGCCCTGCAGCATTCCGACTTTGGGATTGGTGTTGGCGTAGACGACGTAGAGCTTCGCGTCGTAGCCATTGCTGATGAACTGCTTGCGGCCGTTGATCACCCAGCGGTCGCCCTTCAGGACCGCGCGCGTGCGCATCGCTGCTTCCGGCACGTTGTAGGGGAGCCAGCGGTCGGACGCGCCGCTCGGCTCGGTCAGACAGTGCGCGAGGAGGAAGGTCGGGTCTTTGACGAGGCGCGGGAACCAGAGCTCCTGGAGGTGGCGCGGCGCGACGTTGCGCAGCAGCACCGACACCTTCCAGATCTGCACCATCTTGTCGGAAAGGCCGCAGTCGCCGCGCGAAATCTCTTCCGAGATTACCGCGAAGGTTTGGGTTTCGGTCTTGGGGTCGAGCGGCGTGCCGCCGAATTCCTCGGGCACGCCGAGGGTGCGGATGCCGATCTCGTCCGCCACCTTCAGAATCTTTTCCGGCAGCCGGCCTTCCGGCTTCATGTTCCATTCCTGCTGCCAGTTCTGGCGCGTGAACGGGATGACGTGCTCGTCCACGAACTTGCGGGTCACGTCCCGCATCATGCGGGTCTCATCCTGCAGACCGCGGTCCCTCAACTCCATCATGTACATGTGCGTCTCCTGCAGTTACTGAATCGGCGAGAAGGCGGCGGGCATGAGGATCTTGTTCTCCTGGTGCAACAGGTGATAGGCGGGCAGGCCGGCTTTTTTCGCGGCGGCGGAGGGCGGCCAGTCGCCGGTTTCGCGGGTCTTGTTGCGTATCGCCCAGCGCTCGTCGAGCGTCTTGTAGGGCCAGATATGGACGAACTGGTTCAACCCGCCGAGCTCCGAGTACCAGAGCGCGGTCGCCGGCCCGAACTTGAGCCGGTAGGGCAGCGCGTGCTTCCACGCCCGCGTGAGGTTGTCGAGCTGGCCGGTGGCGTAGGTGTAGACGCGCATCTCGAAGAACGGCCCCTGCCTGCCCGGCTTCAGCTCGGGCGAGAACTCGAACTGGTAGAAGATATCCGAGCGCTGCCGCACCATGAACTCCGCGGTATTGGGCGGCCACTTGCCCGCGCCCTCCTTGACCGCGGTCTCGCGGATCTTCCGGCGCTCCTCGAGGTCCTTGTACGGCCACACATGGATGACCTGGTTCAACGGCCCGATCTCGGTGTGCCAGTAGGCGGCGAGCTGCGAGAACTTCTTGCGGTGCTCGTAGGCTTCCCCGAATCGCTTTTCCACCTCGGCCAGCGACTGCGGCTTGATGTCGTAGGTTCTCACCTCGTAGATCATGGATGCTCCCCGTTTGACCGGCGTCAAGGAAACGGCGCCCGCAGCCGCGGGGCCGTCGAATCAGGCGGGTAACTTTACTTCGAAGCCCGGCGCTTGGCCAGCGCCGGCGGTCCACGGAGTGGAATCCTTACTTTGGGGGACCTACCTGGATGCTTATCGCGGTCAGCTTGCCGCCGCCGTCAGCGCGTGCTGTCAGGTTGACGGCCGCGCCGGGCACGAGCTGCGAGCGCTGCCCCGGAACCAGCGTTGAGATCGCCGCTTTTTCCGAAACGGTAACCTTCTGCGCGCCGCCGTCATAGGAGAGCGTCAGCTCGCGGCCGCTCGCCGACTGCACCATCGCGGACACCGTGGCGTTGGTCATGGTCTGGTCGTCGCGCCCGTCGAAGGGGCGGTGTCCCGGATTTACCGGCTTCGGAAAGCGGCGTATCTCGAGCGCCGTGAGAGCCCCGTCGCCGCCCTTTGCCGAAGTGACGCCGAGGAAATCGCCCGGCTTGATGTCGGCAAGCGCGATCGGCTGGGTGAATATGACTGTTGTCTTTTCGGAGAGCACGATGTCGGTATCTCCGCCCTTGGCCTTCACCGACAGCACGTTGCCGTCGAAGGCGTTAATTGTCCCGCGCACGCGTGTGGGTTGCTGAGCGTTGACTGGCGCGCTCGCGATGGCCAGAGCCCCGGACAACAGCACGATGTGAAGCGTTTTCATTTCAATGCCTCCTGGGATCACGGAATGCTGCGTCTCTCGATTAATGCGGCGGCCTGACGCCGTCTTTGCTCACCTGGATGCGTCCCGAGAAGGTGAGCTTGCCGTCGGCGCCAACGCTGGCGTTCAGCCATACGTACTCGCCCGGCCTGAGGGAGGAGCGGTCCGCCGGAACCGTGGTGACGATCGCCGCGCCCGGCGGCACCAGGATCTTCTGCGATCCGTCCTTGTACACCAGCGTCAGCTCGTGGCCGCCGGCCGCCGGGGCTATGGACTCGATGCTGGCGTTGGTCATCATCGAGCCGGGCAGGAGGTCCCACGGCCCGTGGCCCTCCCGGACGGTGCGGGGAATCGCGTGGACCTCGACGGCGACCAGCGCGCCGTCATCGCGCTTGAGGGTGGTGGAACCGACGTAATCGCCCGGCTTGAAGTCGGCAAGCGTGATCGCCTTGACCGCAGCCACCGAGCTCTTCTCGCCCAGCTCGATCACCAGGTTCCGGCCGTCGCGGGACTTGACCGACAGCATGTTCCCGTCAAAGGCGGTGATGGTGCCGCGGACGCGCATGGTCTTTTGCTGCGCGTCGGCGGGGACAGCGGCCAGCAGGGCGGCGCAGGCAACAAGGGTGGCGACGCATGTTCTCATGTGCGATTCCTTGAGGAGTCGACCAGGGTGTCCCGGCGCCCGGGCAAACAGGCTACCGGCGCATTGTATTCCGCAACCGAAAGAAAAAGGGCGGCCGCAGCCGCCCTGTTGGCTAGTGGGGGAAGGCAAATGGCTCAGGCGGGTTCCTTGACCTTCTTCGCGAGGTAGCGCTTGATCACCTCGGCGGTGAGCACGACCTTGGCGTCGTACTCGGGCGCGTCCTCGATCTGCTCGAGGTCGTTCAGCCCAGAGTTCTTGTAGACCCGGTTGATCGCCGAGATCAGCCGCGCCGGCCGGTCAGGGTCCGCGTTGAAATGCTGGTGGATGGTGTTGGGCGGAATGTAGATCACGTCCCCCGCCTCCCATTCGTAGCGCTTCACCTCGGTCTGCGGCTTCCAGTGGTAGGTGTCGGTGATCTCGACGTCGCAGTCCTGGTGCAGGTCGTAGCCGCGGCCTTCGAGGACGTAGAGGCACTCCTCGGCGAGGTGGCGGTGCTTGCCCGAGCGGCTGCCCGGCGGAATGATCATCATGTACGCGTCGACCGTCTCCATGCGCGTGTTCATGCCCTCGTTGATGAGGTGCTTGAGCAGCCCCTGGCGCGACATCTCCCAAGGCATGTCCTCGGGCCGGACGATCTTCCTGCGCTTGGCATTGCGCGCCGGCGCCGTGGCGGCATCGTCGAGCAGCGCCTGATACAGCTTCTGGTTGTTACGTCCCTTGCGCCATGCCCTGGATTCATCCCACGCCATTGCTAGTCCTCCGCTTCCCGCACTCTAAAGTTCTCCGCTCCCGGCGCCGGCGTCGTCGGCCGCGGCTCCACCAGCTGCTGGAACAGCATGTTCATGAACATGAACATCGGCTTGGTCTTGATCACGAGCGCGCGCGCCGGCCTGTCCGGGCTCGCGTTGAAGTGCTGGTGCACGCAGTTGT
>DATICE010000209.1:0-4167 GCA_035456985.1 Burkholderiales bacterium
ACGCGCGTGCCGGCACCTGGCTGGTAGTCGAGCAGGACTACATCGCCCTTTTTCACCGCCTTCACCGCAGTGAAGATGCCATCGAGTTGCTTCACCTGCGGCTCGAGCCGCGCGAGCTGATCGGGCGCGTGGTTCTTCTTCAGCCCGTCGTTGAACGCCGATAGCAGTTGCTCGGCCTCGAGGTCGCGCAGCATGTGCATGGCGACGCGCTTCGCGCCGGCATCGCCCAGCACCGCGTCGGTGCTGCCCGCTTTCTTCTGCAGGTAGAGCGCGCCGACATAGACCCTGAAGAACACGCGCGTGCGCACCCCAGCGCCGTTCAGGATCAGCTCAGAGCCGGCGAGCTGCACCCTGTCGGCGAGCTTGACGCCCTCCACTTCCGCGGCGGACACGATGCCCGCGGACAGCGCTAGCCCCAGCGCCAGCGCGGTCAAGACGGATTTCATGTCCTAGAGCGCCTCGAAGATGCCGGCGGCGCCCATGCCGGTACCGATGCACATGGTGACCATGCCGTACTTCTTTCGGTGCCGGCGCAGCCCGTGCATCAGCGTCGCTACGCGGATCGCGCCGGTCGCCCCGAGGGGGTGCCCGAGCGCGATCGCGCCGCCCAGGGGATTCACCCGCGCGTGATCGAGCCCGAGGTCCTTCATCACGGCCAGCGTCTGCGCCGCGAACGCCTCGTTGAGTTCGATCCACTCGATATCATCCTGCTTGAGCCCGGCTTGCTTCAGCGCCTTCGGGATCGCCTTTACCGGGCCGATGCCCATTATGTCCGGCGGCACTCCCGCAACCGAGTAGCCCACGAAGCGCCCGAGTGGCTTCAGGCCCGAGCGCACGAGCGCGGCCTCGCTCATCAGCACAACTGCTCCCGCGCCATCGGAAGTCTGGGAGCTGTTGCCGGCCGTGATGCTTCCCTTGGCTGCGAACGCGGGTTTGAGCTTCGCCAGCGCCTCGGGAGAAGTGTCGCGGCGTGGGCCTTCGTCGTGCACGGCCTCGCGGGCCCTGATCCGGACCTCGCGCGTCGCCAGGTCGGGGATGCGATCGCTGATCGGATACGGCACGACCTCATCCTTGAACTCGCCGCTGTCGGTCGCGCGGACGGCACGGCGATGACTTTCCGCGGCATACAGATCCTGCTCTTCACGACTCACTTTCCACCGCGCCGCCACTTTCTCTGCCGTGATGCCCATGCCGTAGCCGATCGCGATGTTTTCATTCTTCTCGAAGATCGCCGGGCTGAAGGACGGCTTGATGCCGCCCATCGGCACCATGCTCATGCTCTCGGTGCCTGCAGCAACCATCACTTCCGCCTCGCCCAGACGGATGCGGTCGGCGGCGAGCGCGACCGCCTGCACGCCCGAGGAGCAGAAGCGGTTGATGGTCATGCCCGACACGGTGTCGGGGAACCCCGCCAGCAGTAACCCGATGCGCGCCACGTTCATGCCCTGCTCCGCCTCCGGCATCGCGCAGCCGACGATCACGTCCTCGACCGTTGCCGGGTCGAGCCCGGGACAGCGGAAAAGCGCGCTCTTCAGCGCGTGCGCCAGCATGTCGTCGGGGCGCACGTGGCGGAACATCCCGCGCGGGGCCTTGCCCACTGGCGTCCTGACCGCAGCAACGATATATGCATCCTGAACCTGCTTGCTCATGGCTAGTTCCTCAGCGGCTTGCCGGTCTTCAGCGTGTGCTCGATTCTCGCCTGGGTCTTCTCGGTCGCAATCAATTCCATGAAGTGCTTGCGCTCGAGGTCGAGAAACCACTGCTCGTCCACGAGGCTGCCGCCTTCGACCTCGCCGCCGCACATCACGATCGCGATCTTGTGGCCGACGAGGTAGTCGTGCTCGGAGATGTGCCCGCCGGCGAGGAGATTCTCCATGAAGGCACGGATCGTCGCGATGGCACTTCTGCCTGCCACCGGGACGGCGACCTGGTGGAGCGGCGGGCGGTAGCCGGAGGCCGCTAGCGCGCGCAATTCGGCCTTGGCGATTTCCAGCAGCTCGAAGCGGTTCATGACGATGCGATCCGTCGCGCGCAGGTAGCCGATCTCGCGGGCGTGCTCCGCGCTGCGCCCGACTTCCGCCATCGCCAGCGCTTTGAAGTACTTCTGCAGGAACGGCGAGAGTTCGCCGCCCTTGGCGTCGGCCGCCGCGCGCAGCGCAAGCTCCTTGCAGCCGCCGCCCCCCGGGAGCAATCCCAGGCCCGCCTCCGGCTGCCCGATGTAGCTCTCGAGAGTTGCCACGGCACGATCGCAGTGCATGAGCAATTCACAACCGCCGCCCAGCGCAAGCCCGTCCACCGCCGCGACCGTGGGCACCATCGAGAACTTGAGCGCCTGCGTCGTGTCCTGGAACTGCTCGACCAGCTTTTCCACTTCGGCGAGCTTGCCGGCCATCAGTTGATCGGCAACGCCGACGCTGCGCGCGGCCTTCAGTGCAAGCGATTCCGCCTCGCGCCGGACCTGCCGGATGAACCTTCCGAGCGCGGAGGGCTTCGCACGAGCGCCGCCGGCCGGTGTCTTCTTGAGGTTCGCCCCGAGCGAGAACGGCGGCTCGGTCTGCCATATCACGAGGCCCATGTAGTTGCGCTCGGCCTCCTCCAGCGCCTGCACGACGCCATCCAGCACGTCGTCGCCGATGACGTGCATGCGGCTCTTGAAGCTCACGATCGCGATGTCGTCGCCGGTGTGCCAGCAGCGCACCGCATCAGTCTCGAAAATGGTCGAGCCGTATTTCGCTTCTTCCCCCAGCACCCGGTCGGGGAACGGCTGCCGCCGGTAAACGGCCAGCTTCGAGCGCGGCTTGTAGGTCCTGTCCGATGGCGAGTACGAGCCCTGTGCGCCGTGCACGCCGGAGCGGTCCTTCTCCATCACCCACGCGGGCAACGGCGCTCCGCTCATGGCCTTCCCCGTCTGGATGTCCTCCGCGATCCAACCCGCGATCCGGCTCCATCCGGCAGCCTGCCAGATTTCGAACGGCCCCTGGTTCCAGCCGAAGCCCCAGCGGATTGCAAGATCGAGGTCGCGCGCGTTGTCGGCGATGCCCGCCAGGTTCACCGCGCAATAATGAAATGTATCGCGGTGGATGGACCACAGGAATTGCGCCTGCGGATGGCTGGAGCCATGCAGTTGCTCGAATCGCGCCGCGGCGTCCCTGTTCTTGACGATCTCCACGACGCCATCGTCCGCTTTTCCGTCGGACAGCCGGTAGTTCCGCGTCTTGAGGTCCAGCACGTGGATGTCGTTGCCGATCTTCTGGTAGACGCCCTTCCGCGTCTTCTGGCCGAGCGCACCCTCGGAGATGAGCTGCTTCAGCCACGCCGGCACGTCGTAGTAGCGGTGCCACGGATCCTGCGGCAGCGTCTCCTTCATCGTGTTGACCACGTGCGCGAAGGTGTCGAGCCCGACCACGTCGGCGGTGCGGAAGGTGGCGCTGCGGGGGCGGCCGATCAGCGTCCCGGTGAGCGCGTCGACCACGTCGAAGCCGATGCCGAGCCGCTCGGCGTGGTGCAAGCCCGCCAGCATGGAGAATACGCCGACGCGGTTGGCGATGAAGTTCGGAGTGTCCTTGGCGCGGATGACACCCTTGCCGAGCGTCGTGACGAGGAACCGTTCCAGGTCGTCGAGAATCGCTGCATCGGTGGACGCGGCGGGAATCAGCTCGACGAGGTGCATGTAGCGCGGCGGATTGAAGAAGTGCACGCCGCAGAATCGCTTCCTGAGCTGCTCCGGAAACGATTCTGCCAGTTTATTGATGCTGAGACCGGAAGTATTGCTGGCGAAGATCGCGTGCCCGGCGAGATGCGGCGCCACCTTGCGATAAAGATCGGCCTTCCAGTCCATGCGCTCGGATATCGCCTCGATCACGAGGTCGCATTCCGTCAACCGTTCGAGATGTTGCTCGTAATTCGCGGGCTGAATCAGATCGGCCTTCGACCGGGTTGAAAGCGGGCTCGGCTCGAGCCGCTTCAGATTCTCGACCGCCTTCAGCACGTTGCCGTTGGGATCGCCCTCCTTCGCCGGAAGCTCGAACAGGACCGCGGCGACGTTGGCGTTGACGAGGTGGGCCGCGATCTGCGCGCCCATGACGCCGGCGCCGAGCACTGCAGCCTTGCGAACGATGAAGGGGGGAGCGGAAGGCATGGATAGCCCCGGCGGGAGCGCTGATTCTA
>DATICE010000210.1:0-2931 GCA_035456985.1 Burkholderiales bacterium
CTGGTCCGGCGTCTTGTAGAGGCCGGAGAACTCGAGCATCGCCGGCCAGAACAGCGTGTGGAAGTAGATGATGTCCTTGCCGATGAAGTGGATCATCTCGGTATCGCTGCCGCGCTTCACGATCGAAGTGAAGTCGATGCCCTTGCGGTCGCAATACTGCTTCAGGCTCGCGAAGTAGCCGACCGGGGCGTCCAGCCACACATACAGGTACTTCTCCTCCTGGAGGTCCGGTATACGAATTCCGAAGTAGGGCGGGTCACGCGAGATGTCCCAGTCGGCGAGCGTCTTGTCGTCCTTGCCCTCCAGCCACTCCTTTGCCTTGTTGGCGACCTGTGGCTGCAGGCGCCCCGGCTTCTTGATCCAGTCGTTCAGGAACTCCTTGCACTTTGGATCGGAGAGCTTGAAGAAGTAGTGCTCGGACGACTTCAGCACCGGCTTGGCGCCCGAGAGCGTCGAATAGGGGTTCTTCAACTTCGTCGGGGAATAGACGGTGCTGCAGTTCTCGCAGGCGTCCCCGTACTGGTCCTTCGCGCCGCAGTTCGGGCACTCGCCCTTGATGTAGCGGTCCGCGAGGAACATGCCCTTCACCGGGTCGAAGAACTGCTCGATCGTCCGGGTGTCGATGAGCCCCTTCGCCTTCAGCCGGCGAAAGAGATCGTGCGAGAGCTCGGTGTTCTCCCTCGAGTGCGTGGAGTGCCAGTTGTCGTGCTCGATGTGGAAACCCTCGAGGTAGGGCTTGCGTCCCCGCGCGACCTCGGCGACGAACACTTCCGGCGTCTTCCCGGCCTTCTCGGCGGCGAGCATGATGGGCGCGCCATGGGCGTCGTCGGCGCCGATGAAGTGCACCACGTGCCCCTGCATGCGCTGGAAGCGCACCCAGATATCGGCCTGGATGTACTCCATGATGTGGCCGATGTGAAACGGCCCGTTGGCATAGGGCAGGGCCGTGGTCACAAAGAGGTGCCGTTGAGTCATTGTTGTTGGGGGAGCTTAACGCCCGAAATTGTAGCAAAGTTGAAGGGTTAGCCGCGAAAATGCATGCTTTGTCTCACATCCCGGCGGCCGCCGGACGCGAATCGGGTTCGGAAGCCGCTGCTGCGCCGCGCAGTAGCATTCCGGCGTGGCGGAATCAGATGGCGCTTCGGGCAGTCATCCTCGCCGCGTGGCGGAAGTAACCTGTTGGCGGAAGTGGTTGGAACCGGACTAGAATCGCGCCCTACACTTTCGTCGAGGCATTTCATGGCGGTTACGCAGCAGCAGGTCGAGGACGCGCTGAAGAAGTTGATCGACCCCAATACCCGCAAGGATTACGTCAGCACCCGGTCCGTGCGCAGCATCAAGGTGGACGGCGACAGGATCGGTGTGGAGATCCAGCTGGGCTACCCGGGAAAAAGCCAGCTCGAGCCGATACGGGAAGAGGTGACGAGGGCGGTGAAGGCGATCCCTGGCGTGGCGAGCGCGACGGTCAGCGTGCAGATGAAGATCATCTCGCACGCCGTGCAGCGCGGGGTCAAGCTCGTTCCAGGCATCAAGAACGTCATCGCGGTTGCCTCCGGCAAGGGCGGAGTGGGCAAGAGCACCACCGCGGTCAACCTCGCGCTCGCGCTGGCGGCCGAGGGCGCCAGCGTCGGCGTGCTCGACGCCGACATCTACGGTCCCTCGCAGCCGATCATGCTCGGAATCCGCGGTCGGCCAGAATCGCGCGACGGCAAGCACCTCGAGCCGATGGAAGGGCACGGCATCCAGGCCATGTCGATCGGCTTCCTGATCGACCCGGACACCCCAATGGTGTGGCGGGGCCCGATGGTGACCCAGGCGCTCGAGCAGCTGCTGAACGAGACGAAGTGGAGAGACATCGATTACCTGGTGGTGGACCTGCCGCCCGGGACCGGCGACATCCAGCTGACGCTCGCCCAGCGCGTGCCGGTGACCGGGGCGATCATCGTGACCACGCCCCAGGACATCGCGCTGATCGACGCCCGCAAAGGCCTCAAGATGTTCGAGAAGGTCGGTATTCCCATCCTCGGGATCGTCGAGAACATGTCGCTCTACCTCTGCCCGAAATGCGGGCACGAGGAGCGCATCTTCGGCGCGGGCGGCGGGGAGCGGATGGGCAAGGACTACGATGTCGAGCTGCTGGGCGCGCTGCCCCTCGATACTGCCATTCGCGAGCAGACCGACTCGGGCAGGCCGACGCTGGTTTCGGACCCCGGCGGGCGGATCGCCGCGATCTACCGGCAGATCGCGCGCCGGGTGGCGGTAAAGATCGCCGAGAAGGCGCAGGACCACTCGGCGGCGTTTCCCAAGATCGTCATCCAGAACACATGAGCGTCAAGTCCGACCGCTGGATCCGGCGCATGGCGCTCGAGAAGCGCATGATCGAGCCGTTCGAGCCGAGCCAGGTGAAAGAGGTGAACGGCCGCAAGGTGGTGTCCTACGGCACCTCGAGCTACGGCTACGACATCCGCTGCTCGGACGAATTCAAGCTCTTCACCAACATCAACACCACCATCGTCGACCCCAAGAACTTCGACCCGAACTCCTTCGTGGACGTGAAGGGGGAAGTCTGCATCATCCCGCCGAATTCCTTCGCGCTCACCCGGACGGTCGAGTACTTCCGCATTCCTCGCAACGTGCTGGTGGCGTGCCTCGGGAAGTCGACCTACGCCCGCTGCGGCATCATCGTCAACGTGACGCCGCTGGAGCCGGAGTGGGAGGGCTACGTCACCCTCGAGTTCTCCAATACGACGCCGCTTCCAGCCAAGATCTACGCGAACGAAGGGGTGGCGCAGGTAATATTCCTCGAAGCGCAGCCCGACGACATCTGTGAAACCTCCTACAAGGACCGCCGCGGCAAGTATCAGGGTCAGCGCGGCGTCACGCCTCCAAAAGTCTGACTTCGCTGGCGCGTTGCGTACACGAGACGCGCGG
>DATICE010000211.1:0-23795 GCA_035456985.1 Burkholderiales bacterium
GGAAAGCCGGTCCTGATCGGGCCCTCCACCTTCAATTTCGCGGAGGCGGCGGAGCTCGCGATCGAAGCGGGCGCGGCGATCCAGGTTGCGGACCCGGCCGCGCTGGGGCGCGAGGCTCAACGCCTGCTGCTCGATCGCGACGCGGCGCGGCGCATGTCGCAGGCGGGGACTGCGTTCGCGGGCGCGCACCGCGGCGCGACCGCGAGGGTACTGGAGCTGATCAGGCTCCGGGATCAATGACCGGGGGAGAGGGGACTTTGTACTCGGCGTCCTCGGTGATGACGAGATCGATGAGCTGATCGCGCTCGGTCGAGGGCAGCTCGGGGAGAAGCTGCAGCTCGAAGGCGGCGGCGACGAGCGGGGGCCGGCGGGAGAGGCCGCGGATGAAGCCGTCGTAGTAGCCGCCGCCGTAGCCCAACCGCTCGCAGCGCCGGGTGAACGCGACGCCCGGCACCAGCACGAAGTCGAGCTGTGACGCCGGGACGCCGGGGCAGAGCTCGGGGCGCGGTTGCGGGATGCCCCACACGCCGGAGGCCAGTTGCCGCGCGGGGTCCTCGACCCGGTGGAGCTGGAACACGCGGGAGCCGCGCTCCACCCGCGGCAGCACCAGCTGCTTGCCCTGAGCGAGCAGATCGGCGATCAGATCTGCGGTCTCGAACTCGCTCCCGAAGCTTGCGTAGGCCATGACGCAGCGCGCGCCGCGATAGGCCTCGAGCGCGAGCAGCCGCGCGGTGATGCGGCGGCTCAGCGCGCGCCGCTCGTGCGCGGACAGCGCGTCGCGCCGCGCAAGCACCTGCTTCCTGATTTCGCCCTTGTCACTCAGCGGTCGAGCCAGGTGTTGACGATCACGAGGTCCTGCTCGGAGAGCTGCCCGGCGGCGGCCTTCAGCCGCAGCAGCGCCAGGATGTAGTTGTATTTTGCCTGCGCGAGGTCGCGCCGCGTCTGCGAGAGCTGCTGCTGGGCATTGAGCACGTCGATCACGGTGCGCACCCCCACCTCTTGCCCGAGCCGCGTGGAGTCAAGCGAGCTTTGGCTCGAGACCAGGGCCGCTTCCAGGGCCCTCACCTGAGACACCCCGGTCGCGACACCCAGGAACGTCTGCTGGGCGGTCAACTGGGCGGTGCGGCGCGCGTTCTCGAGGTCCTGTCGCGCTTTCTCCTCGTTCGCGAGCGCCTCGCGCACGCGCGAGCTGGTGAGACCGCCCTGGTAGATGGGGATCGCGAGTTGCAACCCGACCACGCCCGTTCGGGTATCGACGCCCGCAATGTTCGTCGAGCCCGTGCTGTTGCCCTGGTCGGTATAGGTTGCGAACGCGTCGAGCGTGGGCCGGTGCCCGGCGCGATTGCGCTCGACTTCCTTGGTGGCGAATTCCAGGCCGGCCTGGCTGATGCGCACCTGCGAGTTGTTGGTCCCCGCGGTTTCGACCCAGGCCGCCGGATCGTTCGGCTCCGGGAAACGCGGGTTGAATCTCGGCCCGAGCGGCGATATTCCCGGCGCCGGCCGGCCGATGATCAGCTCGAGAAAGCGTTTTCGGATTTCGAGGTCGTTCTTCGCGGTGATCTCGAGCGACACGGTGAGATCGTAGCGGGACTGCGCCTCGTGGGTGTCGGTGATGGTGGCGGTGCCGACCTCGAAGTTGCGCTTGGCCTGCTCGAGCTGACGGCCGATCGCGACCAGCTGCGCCTGCGCGAACACGATCGTGTCCTGCGCGAGCAGCACGTCGAAATAGGCCTGCGCGACTCGCAGGATCAGGTCCTGGGCCGCCTGCGCAAACGCCGCATCGGACTGCACGACCTGGGATTTCGACTGCTGGTACGCGGTGTAATTCTGCGGGCGGTAGAGCGGCTGCGTGACCGAGATCGCGGCGGAGTTGGAATTGAACTGGTTGGTGACCGTGGGGACCTGCGGGTCGCGCGAGTTCGTCTCGCGGTCGTTGTATTGCGTGTTGGCGGAAAGGGTGGCCGAGGGCAGCAGGCCGGAGCGTCCCTGCGGCAGCTTCTCCTGACCGGCGCTCCACGCCGCCCGCGCCGCCGCATATTGCGCGTCCGCGGACTGCGCCATGCCGAAAATCTCCATCAGGTCCGCGCCGTGAGTCGCGGCTGCCGTGCCGAGCAGAAACGCAAGCGAGGTCGACTGAAGAATGCGCATCAGGTAATCCGCTAGAAAACGAAGCGTTCGGGCTGCACGGCGTTCCGCAGCGGCGCGATGCAGGTCTCGAATAATCCCGTCGTGCTGTAGGCGCCGGCCTCGACGTAGGTGATGAGCTGCGCCTCCATGACCGGCGGCTCTCCGACGACGACGATCAGCCGGCCCCCCGGCCGGAGGCTCTTCGGAAACGCATCGGGCAGCACCGGCAGCGACCCGGTCACCACGACCGCGTCATAGGGGGCGTGGCGGTCCCAGCCGCGCGCGGCGTCGCCGGATTCCAGCGTCACGTTGGTGACGCCGTGGGCGGCGAGCTTGACGCCTGCGGTTTGGACGAATTCGGGGACGATGTCCACGCTGTAAACATGGCTGCCAAGGCTCGCGAGCAGCGCCGTCATGTAGCCGCTGCCCGTTCCCACCTCGAGGATCCGATCTTCGGGCGCGAGCGCGAGCTCCTGCAGCATGCGCGCTTCGATCTTCGGGGCGAGCATCGTCTCGCCATGCCCGATCGGGATCTCCATGTCGGCGAAGGCGAGCTCGCGGTAACGCGGCGGGACAAACTCCTCGCGCCGCACCCGCATCAGGAGATCGAGCACGCGCTGGTCCAGCACCTCCCACGGCCGGATCTGCTGCTCGACCATGTTGAAGCGGGCGCGCTCGAAGTCGAGTTGCTGGTTCACAGGCAAATTCAGGGAGTTATAGTTCGATTGAGCGGTTGCAATTATCCCATAATTCGATTAGCGTTAGGGCTACACGTTGGGGGTCCTGATTGCCTCTGGCAGTCGGGTGAGAGACACCCTTTGAACCTGATGCGGGTAATGCCGTCGGAGGGAAGCGTGGGCCGGGATTCCCCTTCCCATCGCTCCCGCCGCAGCATCCCCGAGGAGCGAACATGAATGCCAACCCGAAGTTCCTGAGCGCGACCGCTCACGTTGACGAGGCGGCAGTAAAGCCGCTGCCCAACTCGCGCAAGGTCTACGTCGAGGGGTCGCGTCCCGACATCCGCGTGCCGATGCGCGAGATCCGCCAGTCGGACACGCCGCTGCATTCCGGCGCGGCTGCGGCGCGCTCCGAGCCCAATCCCCCGATCTTCGTCTACGACACGTCGGGCCCGTACACGGATCCGGCGATGAAAATCGACATCCGGCGCGGCCTGGATCCCGTGCGCTTGCCGTGGATCCTGGAGCGCAAGGATACGGAAGAGCTCGCCGGCCCCACTTCGCAGTATGGCCAGCAGCGCGCCGCCGATCCGAAGCTGGCGCAAATGCGGTTCAATCTGGCCCGCAAGCCGCGTCACGCGATCTCCGGACGGAACGTGACGCAGATGCACTACGCGCGCCGCGGCGTGATCACGCCGGAGATGGAATTCATCGCGATCCGCGAGAACCAGCGCATGGACGCGCTCTCCGAGCTCCTGCGCCGGCAGCACCCGGGGCAGGCGTTCGGCGCGTCGATCCCGAAGGCAATCACGCCCGAGTTCGTGCGCGACGAGGTCGCGCGCGGGCGCGCCATCATTCCCGCCAACATCAATCATCCGGAAACGGAGCCCATGATCATCGGGCGCAACTTCCTGGTGAAGATCAACGCCAACATCGGCAACTCCGCCGTGTCCTCCGGCATCCAGGAGGAAGTCGAGAAGATGACGTGGGCGATCCGCTGGGGCGGCGACACGGTGATGGACCTCTCGACGGGAAAGCACATCCACGAGACGCGCGAATGGATCGTCCGCAACTCTCCCGTGCCAATCGGCACGGTTCCGATCTACCAGGCGCTGGAGAAGGTGGACGGGAAAGCGGAGGAGCTCACCTGGGAGATCTACCGCGACACGCTGATCGAGCAGTGCGAGCAGGGCGTGGACTACTTCACCGTGCACGCGGGGGTGCGGCTGCCCTATATCCCGCTGACCGCGAAGCGCATGACCGGCATCGTTTCGCGCGGCGGCTCGATCCTCGCGAAGTGGTGCCTGGCCCACCACAAGGAGAGCTTCCTCTACACCCATTTCGAGGAAATCTGCGAGATCCTGAAGGCCTACGATGTCTCGTTCTCGCTCGGTGACGGCCTGCGGCCCGGCTCGATCTACGACGCCAACGACGAGGCGCAGATCGCCGAGCTGAAGACCCTCGGCGAGCTGACCGACATCGCCTGGAAGCACGACGTGCAGGTGATGATCGAAGGGCCGGGGCATGTCCCGATGCAGCTCATCAGGGAGAACATGGAGCTCGAGCTCAAGTATTGCCGCGAGGCGCCGTTCTACACGTTGGGGCCCCTCACCACCGACATCGCGCCAGGCTACGATCACATCACGAGCGCGATCGGCGCGGCGATGATCGGCTGGTACGGCACCGCGATGCTGTGCTACGTCACTCCCAAGGAGCACCTGGGGCTCCCCGACAAGGACGACGTGAAGGACGGCATCATCGCCTACAAGATCGCGGCGCACGCTGCCGACCTTGCCAAGGGGCACCCCGGCGCGCAGATCCGGGACAACGCGCTCTCCAAGGCGCGCTTCGAGTTCCGCTGGGAAGACCAGTTCAATCTGGGGCTCGACCCGGACAAGGCGCGCCAGTTTCACGACGAGACCCTCCCACAGGAAGGCGCCAAGCTCGCGCATTTCTGCTCGATGTGTGGCCCGCATTTCTGCTCGATGAAGATCACGCAGGACGTGCGCGAGTACGCCGAAAAGCAGGGGCTGGCGGAAGCCGAGGCGCTCGAGCAGGGCCTGCGCGACAAGGCGAAGGAATTCGTCGAGAGCGGCGCTGAGATCTACCGGCGGGCATAGGCCGGCAGGACTGCTCTCCGGACGGCGGCTCTCCCGGCGCGCGGCCGCCCGGAGGGTAACCTTTTGTTACATTCCCGGGCCCGCTTTCATGGGCGCGCCCGGGCACCTCGGCTACAATTCCCCCTCTAAATCAGTGAGCAGCAGGCGGTAAGCTTTCTGCTTGCCAAATCATGGAAATGTCGCGAAAGAGGCTCATCGTCCTTACGGTCGTGGCCGTGGTAGTGACGGCGGCCGCGGCGGCCTATGGCTGGTGGGGAGCGCGCAACTCCAACCCCGGTTACCGCTTCGGAAAGGTCGAGCGCGGCGCCCTCGCTGCGACCGTATCCGCCACCGGCACGGTGAACCCGGTCACCGCGGTCCAGATCGGCTCGCAGGTCTCCGGCCAGATCAAGGAGCTCTACGTCGATTTCAATTCGGAGGTGAAGAAGGGCCAGGTCATCGCCCGCATCGATTCCGAATCGTTTGCGCTGCGGGTAAACCAGGCCATGGCGGACCTGGAGGCGGCGCGCGCCACCGTGCTGACCCAGCGCGCGAACGTTGCGGCCCTGCAAGCCGAAGTCTCGCGCGCGCAGGTCAACCTGGCCGATGCCGAGCGCGAGTTCCAGCGCAACAAGGTGCTCCACGAGAAGAATTTCGTGTCGGCGGCGACGCTCGACAAGGCGGAATTCGCCTTCCGCGCGGCGCAGGAGCTGGTCAATACCGCGCAGGCGCAGCGCGCGGTAGGCGAGTCCCAGGTGCGCAATGTCGAGGCGCTGGTGAAGCAGCGGGAATCGCAGCTCGCGCAGGCGAGAGTAGACCTCGACCGCACCACCATCCGCGCGCCGGTGGATGGCACCGTCGTCAAGAAGTCGGTGGAGCCCGGTCAGACCGTGGCGGCGAGCCTGCAGGCGCCTGAGCTTTTCGTGATCGCGCAGGATCTGCGCCGCATGCAGGTCGACGTCTCGATCGACGAGGCGGAAGTGGGCCGCGTCCGCGAGGGGCAGCCGGCGACGTTCACCGTGGACTCCTTTCCGGGGAGGACGTTCCGGGGCACGGTGGGACAGGTGCGCAAGGCCGCGCTGGTGGTGCAGAACGTCGTGACCTACACGGCGATCATCGCGACGTCGAATCCCAACCTGGAGTTGTTCCCGGGCATGACCGCCAACGTACGCATCGTCGTCGACACGCGCGAAAACGCGCTCAAGGTGCCGAACGCGGCATTGCGCTTCCGGCCCGCCGGCGCGGTGGAGGCACGCGAACCGGGCGGCGAGATCGCGCCCGCGGGCGTGCCGGCGCCTGATGCCGCCGGCACGGGCAAAGGCGGCGGAGCACAGGCAGCGCAGGCATTTCGCGAGCGGCTGACGAAGGAGCTGAATCTCGGCGCTGAGCAGCAGGCGAAGCTCGAGGCCATTCAGAACGAGACCCGCGACCGCATCCGGGCGCTCACTGCCGAGAATCCGGAGGAGCGTCGCAAGCAGGCGGAGCGGCTGCGGACGGAATCGCGCGCGCGCATTGCCGAGATGCTGAATCCTGAGCAGCGGGCTCGCTATGAGGCCATGGACGCTTCACGGCGGGCAGGCGGCGTGACGAGCGGCCGGGTGTGGGTCGTGGACGACACCGGCAAGCTGAGGAGCGTCAACGTGCGCATCGGGCTCGCCGATGGCACCTACAGCGAACTGGTCGGCGGCGTCCTGCAGGAAGGGACGCAAGTCGTCATCGGCACCCGGTCGGACAAGATGGCGCGCGCCCAGCCCAAAGGCGGGCCACGCTTTGGCTTCTGACATGTCCGACCCCCTCATTGTCACCCGCGACATCGTCAAGGAGTACCGGATGGAGAGCTACTCCGTCACGGCGCTGCGCGGGGTGTCGCTCGAGATCGGCTCCGGTGAATTCGTGGCGGTGATGGGGCCTTCGGGCTCGGGCAAGTCCACCTTCATGAATCTGCTCGGATGCCTCGATTCACCCACCAGCGGGCATTACTCGCTGGCGGGCGACAAGGTTTCCGAGCTCTCCGGCGACGAGCTTGCGGCGATCCGCAATCGCCGCATCGGCTTCGTGTTCCAGAACTTCAACCTGTTGCCGCGGACTTCCGCGGTCGAGAATGTGGAGCTGCCGTTACTCTACAGCCACGTGCCCAAGAACGACCGCCGGCCGCGTGCGCTTGGCCGACTGGCCGAGGTCGGGCTCGCCGAGCGGGCGCACCACCATCCGCAGCAGCTTTCCGGCGGCCAGCAGCAGCGGGTGGCGATTGCGCGCGCGCTCGTCAACAACCCGGTGCTGATCCTGGCCGACGAGCCCACCGGCGCGCTCGATACGCGCACGAGCTACGAGCTGATGGGTTTGCTGCAGCAACTGAACCGCGGCGGCATGACGGTCGTGCTGGTCACGCATGAGCGGGACGTCGCCGCGTTTGCCTCCCGCGTCATCGGGTTCCGCGACGGGCACGTGGTGGACGACCAGCGGGTCGCGCATCCTGCCGACGCGCTGGCAATGCTGCGGGCGTTCGAGAGGGTAGCGGCATGAGTGGCGGAGCAGGGATCGGCGGATCGCGGAGCAGGGGCCCCGTTTCCGGGGATGCGACCGTGGAGCCGATCATAGGCGCGTCGCTCCGCCGATCCATGCGCGCCGCCGGGGGTCAGATCCCTGAGGGTCCCTCTTCCGCCCCTCGACGCGCCCCGGTTTCCGGGGATGCGACCCGCGAAGGGCGCAGGGCCACCGACCTGATGGCATCCATATGACCACGAAGCCATCGGAGGTGGCGGCGGCATGACCTTGCTCGCGAGCATCCGGATCGCCCTGCGCGCGCTGCGCGTGAACAAGCTGCGCAGCACGCTTACCATGCTGGGCATCATCATCGGAGTTGCCGCGGTTATCACCATGATCGCGGTCGGCGCGGGCGCGCAAGCGCGCGTCGAGGAACAGATCAAGGGCCTCGGCACAAATCTCATCATCCTTTTCCCTGGGTCCGTCACGGCCGGCGGCGTGCGCATGGGCGCGGGCTCGCGCTCGAGCCTCACTGAAGACGACGCGTACGCGATACAGCGCGAGATCCCGCGGGTGCAGGCTGCGGCACCGACGCTGCGCGGCACCGGCCAGGTGGTTGCCGGCAGCAACAACTGGTCCACCGTCTTCTATGGCGTGACGCCCGAATACTTCGAGGCCCGCAACTGGGCGGTCGCGACGGGGAAGATGTTTGACGCGGCTGACCTCGCCGGCTCGGGCAAGGTTGCGCTCCTGGGCGAAACGGTGGTGCGCAGCCTGTTCGGCGACGCCGACCCGATCGGCCAGGTGATCCGCATCCGCAAGGTTCCCTTCACCGTGATCGGGACCCTGGAGCCGAAGGGACAGAACCTCATGGGGCAGGACCAGGACGACGTCGTCCTGATGCCGATCTCGACGGCCCGCAACCGCGTGCTTGGGGGGACCCATGCGAAGCAGCGCTCGGTCGGCTCGGTCTCGATCAAGGTGCGGGACGGCGAGGACATGAAGGAGGTGGAGGACCAGATGCGCTCGCTGCTGCGCCAGCGGCACCGGATCCAGGCGGGACAGGAAGACGACTTCACCCTGAGGAACCTGTCGGAAGTGCTGGCGGCGCGCGAGGAATCGAGCCGCATCATGGCGCTTCTGCTCGCGGCGATCGCGTCCGTCTCGCTGCTCGTGGGCGGCATCGGGATCATGAACATCATGCTGGTATCGGTTACCGAGCGCACACGCGAGATCGGCCTGCGCATGGCGGTGGGCGCGCGCGCGCGCGACATCCTCTCGCAGTTCCTGGTAGAGGCAGTCACGCTCGCGCTGATCGGCGGGCTGCTCGGCATATTGCTCGGGCTCGGCGGCTCGTTTGCGATCGCCCGGCTTGCGGAATGGCGCGTCGAGCTGAGGCCCGACGCGGTTCTCCTCGCTGTGAGCTTCGCCGCCGCGATCGGCGTCTTCTTCGGCTTCTACCCCGCGCGCAAGGCTTCGCGCCTGCTGCCGATCGAGGCGCTCCGCTACGAGTGATCCCGGTGCTCGCGTAGAATAGCGCGCGCATGGATCTCGCGCTCTACCTCAAAGCCGTCATCCTGGGCGTCGTCGAAGGTCTCACCGAATTTCTCCCGATCTCCAGCACCGGGCACCTCATCATCGCCGGGCAGCTCCTCGGTTACACCGGCGAAAAGGCCAAGGTCTTCGAGATCGTGATCCAGGGCGGGGCGATGCTCGCGGTCATCTGGGAATACCGCGCCCGCTTCGGGCGCGTGCTTGCGGGCCTGCATCGTGATTCCACGGCCCGGCGCTTCGCCATCAATCTCGTGGTGGCGTTCCTGCCCGCGGCGGTGCTCGGGCTTGCCTTCGGGGGGGTTATCAAGCAGCACCTCTTCCACGCGGTCCCCGTCGCCGTTGCATTCATTCTCGGCGGTTTGGTCATTCTCTGGGTGGAGCGTACGGCGCGGCGGACGACGGTGGCTGAGGTCGACGACATGACGTGGCGGGACGCGCTCAAGGTCGGCGTGGCCCAGTCCTTCGCGCTGATCCCCGGCACCTCGCGGGCAGGCGCGACGATCATCGGCGGCATGCTGTTCGGCCTGTCGCGCCGCGCCGCGACCGAATTCTCGTTCTTCCTTGCGGTGCCGACGCTGATCGCTGCGGGCGGCTATGACTTCTACAAGAACCGTGCGCTGTTCGATGCCGGCGACCTGGGCGTTTTCTCAACGGGCTTCATCGTGTCCTTTGTCGCGGCCTTCCTGTGCGTGCGCTGGCTGCTGCGCTACATCGCCACCCACGATTTCAGCGCCTTCGCCTGGTACCGCATCGCCTTCGGCGTCGTCGTCCTCGCGACCGGTTACGCAGGGCTCGTCGACTGGAGTCCGGATTAGGACTGCGTCCACGGCAGTCCCGCGACCCGCCATCCGCCGGTGGTATTGCGGTGACCCTGGGCGTCGCGGTCGCCTTCGAAGCCTTCCAGCACGTTGTAGGCTGCGGCGTAACCGGCCTGGTGAGCGAGCATGGCGGCGTTGTGCGAGCGCCCGCCGCTGCGGCAGATGAACATCACCGGCGCCGTCTTGTCCGCGTGGTCCGCAAGCTCGGCCATGAATTCCCCGTTCGGCCGGTTGCCGGGGTAGCTCAACAGCTCGATCTGGACGGCGCCCGGTATGCGCCCAACGTAATCCCACTCGGCGCGCGTGCGCACGTCGATGAGTTTCGCGCCCGGTGCATTGCGCCACACCTCGTAGGCTTCGGACGGCGTGAGCGCTCCGCTGTACGGCAGGCCAAGTTGGCGGCCGAGCTCGGCGGCTTTCTGAAGGATTTCGGTGACAGTCATCTTGTGGGCCTCGCTCGTAAGCGCCGCAGCGGGTGCTCACTCATGGGAGCCTATGCAACTGGAAAGTAACGGATATTCTAGCCGACCCGGAGGCATAGCCTTGCCGCACCAATATAGTGCACAATGCTCGCCCGGGCACGAATCTGGTGCGGGGGAAGGCCGGTGGGGGAAACAAACCCCTTGTGGCACAATGCGTTTCGCACAAAAACGCTTGGCATAATTCCTGCTCAACAGGAAGGCCTTGATTGCCGCATTTTCGTACTGCCAAATCAACTTATGGAGAGCTCGATGGGAACCGTCGCCGACATAATGAAAATGGTCAAAGACAACGAGGTGAAGTTCGTCGATCTTCGCTTCACCGATACGCGCGGCAAGGAGCAGCACGTTTCGGTTCCGATATCGGCGTTCGGCGAGCACAAGTTTACCGACGGCCACTACTTCGACGGTTCTTCTATCGCGGGCTGGAAGGGAATCGAGGCATCCGACATGCTGCTGGTGCCGGATCCCGACAGCGCGCGCATGGATCCCTTCACTGACGAGCCGACGCTGCTCCTCACGTGCGACGTGATCGAGCCCTCCGACGGCAAGGGCTACGACCGCGATCCACGTTCCATCGCCAGGCGCGGCGAGGCCTACCTCAAGTCCACCGGCATTGCCGACACCGCCTTTTTCGGTCCCGAGCCCGAGTTTTTCATCTTCGACTCGGTGACCTGGAAGGTCGAGATGGGCCAGGCGTTCTACAGGATCAAGTCCGAGGAGGCGCCGTGGTCCTCCGGAGAGGAATTCGAGGGCGGCAACATGGGCCACCGCGCACCGATCAAGGGCGGCTACTTCCCGGTGCCGCCGGTCGATTCGCTGCAGGACATCCGCTCGGCGATGGTGCTCGCGATGCAGGAAATGGGCGTCGAGTGCGAGGTGCATCACCACGAAGTGGGCGCCATGGGCCAGTGCGAGATCGGCACCAAGTTCAACAGTCTCGTGAAGCGCGCCGACTGGATGATGATCCTCAAGTACGCGGTGCACAACGTTGCCCACTCCTACGGCAAGACCGCGACGTTCATGCCCAAGCCCGTGGTGGGCGACAACGGTTCGGGCATGCACGTGCACCAGTCGCTCGCGAAGGGCGGGCAGAATCTTTTCTCCGGCAACGGCTACGCAGGGCTGTCCGAGCTTGCGCTGCACTACATCGGCGGCATCCTGAAGCACGCCAAGGCGTTGAACGCCATCACCAACCCGGGTACGAACTCCTACAAGCGCCTGGTGCCGGGATTCGAGGCGCCGATCAATCTCGCGTATTCGTCGCGCAATCGCTCGGCCGCGGTGCGGGTGCCGCTCGTCGCGAACCCGAAGGCGCGCCGCATCGAAGTGCGGTTCCCGGACCCCACGACCAACCCCTACCTGGCGTTCACCGCGATGATGATGGCGGGGCTCGACGGCATCCAGAACAAGATCAAGCCGGGCGACCCGATCGACAAGAACCTCTACGACCTGCCGGCGGAAATCGCCCTGCGTGTGCCCAAGGTATGCCACTCGCTCGAGCAGGCGCTGGAGGAGCTCGAAAAGGATCACGAGTTCCTGATGCGCGGCGGAGTATTCTCGAAAGACATGCTTCAGGCCTACATCGGGCTCAAGGAGGAGGAACTCACTGCGTTCCGCATGCAGACCCATCCGCTCGAGTTCCAGCTCTACTACAGCCTGTAACAGCTTGAGCGCACGTACCGGAAGGGCGGGTTCCCCCGCCCTTTTTTTCGGCAGCAGAGAGACGCACCATTTGGGTGCGTTGCATATTTCCTCGTAATGACATAGAGTTACGCATGGACCTCGGCATCCACCGGTCAACCGATGGAACGGCGGCGCGTTCCTTCCAGGGATGAATGACCTTCGACCGATGACGCACTACATCCTGGCTCTAGCGGGGACTCTTGCGCTGTTCGCAGTGACGGCGCGCGCGGACATCTGGGAGTGCGTGGACGGGAGCGGGAACAAGCGCTTCACCAACATCAGGTCCGAGGCCAAGGGCTGCAGGATGCTCAACGTCGCCCCGCTCAACACGGTCCCGGCGACGAAACCGCAGGCTCGAAACGCTCCGCCCGGCTTCCCCAAGGTGGACGGCGAAACGCAGCGGCAGCGGGACGTGGACCGGCGCAGGATACTCGAGCAGGAACTCGCCAACGAGCAGAAGCTCCTGGAGCAGGCGCGCAAGGAGCTGGCGGTGCAGGACTCGATGCGCCTCGGGAGCGAGCGCAATTACCAGCGCGTGCTGGACCGGCTCGAGCCCTACAAGAAGAAAGTCAAGCTGCACGAGGACAACATCGCCAACCTGCGGCGCGAACTGGCCGGCGGCCGGTGAGCCTGCGGGCCGGCGCGCTCTCTTCCCTTGCCGCGCTCCCCGTGGCGCGGTTCTTGCTCCAGATGAGCGGAACCCACGATATGACATCCCCGGCGCTCCGTGGCCTGGACCTGCTGGCGACGGCGGTGGTGCTGGTGGATGCGGAGCTTAGCGTGCGCTACATGAACCCGGCGGCCGAGAACCTGTTCGAGACGAGCAGCAGAAACGTGGCGGGCCGCCCGCTGGGCGAGCTGTTTGCGGACACCGCGGTGCTGATGACGGCGATCGGGCAGGCACGCGCGACCACCGCGAGCTATACCGAGCACGACGTCGAGCTCGAGGTGAGCGAGCGCCTGCGGCTGCATCTTTCCTGCACGGCCACCCCGATCGAGCTCGACGCCGGTACCGCGGGCAGCGGCGAGATGCTGCTCGAGTTCCGCCATATCGACAAGCAGTTGAAGATCGCGCGCGAGGAGCGCCTGCTCGACGAGGGCCAGGCGACCCGCGAGCTGATCCGCAATCTCGCGCACGAGATCAAGAACCCCCTGGGCGGAATCCGCGGGGCGGCGCAGCTTCTCGACCGGGAGCTCGAGCGCCCCGGCCTCCACGAGTACACGCAGGTGATCATGAACGAGGCCGACCGCCTGCAGTCGCTGATGGACCGGCTGCTCACCCCGCATCGCCTGCCGCAGCCGGCCCAGTTGAGCCCGCACGAGGTGTTCGAAAGGGTGCGCAGCCTGATTCACGCGGAGTTTCCGCAGGGCGTCGCCATTCGCCGCGACTACGATGTGAGCGTGCCGCGCATCTGGGGCGACAAGGAGCAGCTGATACAGGCGGTGCTCAACATTGCGCGCAATGCGGCCCAGGCCATCGCCGGGAGCGGCCGCGGCGGGGAGATCCTGTTCCGCACCCGCGTGATGCGGCAGGTGACGCTCGCCCGCCGCCGCTATCGCCACGCGGTGCAGCTGGAGATCACCGACGACGGCCCGGGCATTCCCGCCGAGCTGCAGGAACGGGTGTTCCATCCGCTGGTCTCGGGACGCGCGGGCGGCAGCGGGCTGGGCCTGACGCTGGCGCAGGCTTTCATCATCCAGCACCACGGCATCGTCTCGTTCGCGAGCGCGCCGGGAAGCACGACCTTCACCATCCTGCTGCCGGTGGAGGAACGATGAAGCCGGTGTGGATCATCGACGACGATCGCTCGATACGCTGGGTATTCGAGAAGGCGCTCGCGCGCGAGCGGATCGCGTTCAAGACCTTCGCGTCGGCGCAGGAGGCGCTCGCCGCGCTCGACACCGAGACGCCGCAGGTGGTGGTGAGCGACATCCGGATGCCGGGGGAGTCGGGCCTCGAGCTGCTGCAGCGCGCGCGCGCGCGGCACGCCAATCTGCCGGTCATCATCATGACCGCCTACTCCGACCTCGAGAGCGCGGTCGGCGCCTTCCAGGGCGGCGCCTACGAGTACCTGCCCAAGCCGTTCGACGTCGACCATGCGGTCGAGTTGATCCGGCGCGCGATGGGGGAGGGTGGACGGCAGGACAGCGCCGCCGACGAGGGGGAAATCGGCGCCGAGATCCTCGGTCAGGCGCCTGCGATGCAGGAAGTGTTTCGCGCAATCGGCCGCCTGTCCCAATCGCACGCCACGGTCCTCATCACCGGGGAGTCCGGCACCGGCAAGGAGCTCGTGGCGCGCGCGCTACACCGTCACAGTCCGCGCGCGTCCGGGCCTTTCGTCGCAATCAATACCGCGGCCATCCCGCGCGAGCTCCTCGAGTCGGAGCTGTTCGGCCACGAGCGCGGCGCGTTCACGGGGGCGCAGGCGCAGCGGCGCGGGCGCTTCGAGCAGGCGGAGGGGGGCACGCTCTTTCTCGACGAGATCGGCGACATGCCGCCCGAGCTGCAGACGCGGCTGCTGCGGGTGCTGTCGGACGGGCACTTCTACCGCGTGGGCGGTCATCAGCCCATGAAGGCCAACGTGCGCGTCATCGCCGCCACCAACCACGACCTCGAGGCGCGCGTCGCCCAGGGGCGGTTCCGGGAAGATCTCTTTCACCGGTTGAACGTCATTCGCCTTCGCCTGCCCCCGCTGCGCGAGCGCCGCGAGGATATCGCCCCGCTGGCGCGGCATTTTCTCGCCAAGAGCGCGCGCGAGCTCGGGGTGGAGCCGAAGCGGCTTTCGGAGACGGCGTTGAAGCAGCTCGCCGTCCAGGACTTTCCGGGAAACGTGCGCCAGCTCGAAAACCTCTGCCATTGGCTCACGGTGATGGCCCCATCGGGCACCATCGAAGCGAACGACCTGCCGGCCGAGCTGCGCGCCGGGGCGGCGCCTGCTGCAGTGAGCTGGGAAGACGCCCTGGAGAAGGAAGTGGAAGGGCTGCTCAGCCGCGGCGAGACCGGCGTGCTGGAGGAGCTCGCGCGCCGCTTCGAGAAGGCGCTCATCACCAAAGCCCTCGCCCACACCGGAGGGCGCCGCATCGAAGCCTCGCAGCTCCTCGGGCTCGGCCGCAACACACTTACCCGCAAGATCCAGGAACTGGGAATCGAGTCCGACAAGAAAAGCGAGTGAGGGGTGACGAGTGATAAGGAGCGGGACATGGCAAAGGCGATCTGGAACGGGCGCGTGGTCGCCGAGAGCGCGCGCTGCGAAACGGTCGAAGGAAACCACTATTTTCCGCCCGACGCGGTGCGGCACGAACTGCTCAAAGAGAGCGCCACGCACACGACCTGCGGATGGAAAGGCGTCGCCTCCTACTACGATGTCGTGGTGGACGGCGTGATCAACAAAGACGCCGCCTGGTATTACCCCGACCCGAAGCCGGCGGCAGCGAACATCGCCGGCTACATCGCGTTCTGGAAGGGCGTGAAGATAGAACCCTAATTTAGGTTCAGCTCGGCGATCACCGGGACGTGGTCGGAGGGGCGCTCGGCTTTCCGCGGTTCGACGTCGATCGTGCACGACGTGCAGCGCTTCGCCAGGTCTTCCGACAGCAGGATGTGATCGATCCGCAGGCCCATCTTGCGGCGGAACGCGTTCATCCGGTAATCCCACCACGTGTAGGATCGTTCCGGCTGCTCGAACAGCCGGAAGGCATCCCGGAGCCCGATGCCCGTCAGGTTGCGAAACGCCGCGCGTTCCGGCTCGCTGAACAGCACCTGGCCCTCCCACGCCTTGGGATCATGAACGTCGCGATCCTCCGGCGCGACATTGAAATCGCCCAGCACGGCGAGCCGCGGATGGCGGGAGAGCTCCTGCCCGAGCCAGCGGCGGAATGCCTCGAGCCAGCTGAGCTTGTACTGGTATTTCTCGGACGCGATGCTTTCGCCGTTGGGCACGTAGGCGCAGATCACGCGCACCCCGCCGATGGTCGCGGCGAGCACGCGCTTCTGCTCGTCGGTGAAGCCGGGAATGGCTGTCGCTTCGTCGCGCGCCGCCGCGCGCGCGAGGATCGCCACCCCGTTGTAGGTCTTCTGGCCGTTGGCGAGCGGCTCGTAACCCGCGGCGCGGAGCTCCATCGCCGGAAACCGGTCGTTCTGGAGCTTGGTTTCCTGAAGGCACAGCACGTCGGGCCGGTGCCTGCCGGCCCAATCGAGCACCTGCGGGAGACGCACCTTGAGGGAGTTGACGTTCCAGGTCGCGAGCTTCATCCCGCGAGCGCAGCCGCCCGCCCCCGGCTATTGTCTGGCGGCCTGCTCGCTGCGCGGGAAGCCGGCGGCGTCGAGCACCAGGTTGTAGTCGGGCGCGGAGAACCCGCGCGTGATTACCTGGCCCACGATGAGCACCGGCACCTTCGTGTCGCCGGAGACTCTCTGCAGTTCGTCGATCTCGGCCTGCTCCTGGGCGGTGATGTCTTCGTACTTGACGCCGCGGCCGGCGAGGAGATTGCGCGCTTCGTTGCACGGCGGACCGCATTGCGGATGGGTGTAGAGCTTGACCGGTGGCATGGCCTTTGCCGGAGCCCCCGGCTTCGCCGCCGGCTTGAACCCCAGCGGCGGGGTACTGGGATAGCCGGCGATGTCGAGCGCGGCGTCCCACTCGCCCTCGAGGTAGCCCTTGATGCGGTTGGCGCCGACGAAGAGCACCGGCACATCGAGGCCGCCGGTGAGCTTCTTGAAGGACTCAAAATCGGTCTGCGGGTCCTTTTCAGTGTGGGGAACGCCGCGACGCGCGAGGTGCGCTCGTGCCTGGTCGCACGGCGCGCCGCAATCGGAATTCCACAGCGTCACCGGAAAATTCAGAACTGCCTGCTGCACGCTGTAGGGCAGCGCGGGGGTCTCAACTGTGCCCCCCCTCACGCTGCGGGTTTCCACCTTTTTCGCGGACGCGGGCGGCGGCGTGTCCCGGTACTCGACGTTGCCCATCTCGTCCACCCAGCGGTAGAGCTGAGCGGCGAGCACGGCGCCGCTCGCTGCCAACAGCACCATGCCCAGAACGATCCGCCTCATAACGCCACCTCCGCCTGAGGTTGATGCGTCACAATTTAGCACTACGAAACCACCGCGGCAAAGGCATTGGTCACGAGGACTCGGTCATGCCGCTGTGTTTCAGCAGCGCGTCGATCCTGGGTTCGCGACCGCGGAAGGCGACGAACGATTCGAGGGCCGGCCGGCTGCCGCCCACCGCCAGGATCTCGTTCCAGAAGCGCTCCCCGGTGCGGGGATCCAAGACGCCGTTCTCCTCGAACAGGCTGTAGGCGTCGGCAGAGAGCACCTCGGCCCACTTGTAGCTGTAGTAGCCCGCAGCGTAGCCGCCGGCGAAGACGTGCGAAAAATTGTGCGGGAACCGGTTGTAGGCGGGCGGGAAGACCACTGCAACGCGCGCTCGCACCTCGTTCAGCAACTCGAGCACGGTTTTCGATCCGGCTGGATCAAAGTCGGTATGCAGGTGCAGGTCGAACAGCGCGAACTCGAGCTGGCGCACGGTCTGAATGCCGCTATGGAAGTTCTTCGCCGCGAACATCTTATCGAACAGCGTCCGCGGCAGCGGCTGGCCGGTATCCGAGTGAGCGGTCATCGGCTCCAGCACGTCGAACTCCCAGCAGAAGTTCTCCATGAACTGGGAAGGCAACTCGACCGCGTCCCACTCCACGCCGTTGATGCCGGATACGCCGAGTTCGTCCACGCGCGTGAGGAGATGGTGCAGCCCGTGGCCGAATTCGTGAAACAGCGTGGTGACCTCCTCGTGCGTGAAGTGGGCGGGCTTCCCACCGACCGGCGCGGAGAAGTTGCAATTGAGATAGGCGACCGGCGCCTGCACGGCCCCGTTCTTCAGCCGCCGCGTGATGGCATCGTCCATCCATGCGCCGCCGCGCTTGGAGGGGCGCGCGTAGAGGTCCACGTAGAACTGCCCGATCGGCGTTCCGCTGCGGCCCCTGATCGAGTAAAACCGCACGTCGGGATGCCACGCCGGCGCTGGCGCGGGCTCGATCCTCAATCCGTAAAGCGTCTCGATCAGCCGGAACATCCCTGGCAGCACCTTCGTTTCAGGAAAGTACTGCTTGACCTCCAGGTCCGAAAAGGCGAAGCGCTGCGCGCGCAGCTTCTCCGAGGCGAACGCCAGGTCCCACGCTTCCAGCCTCTCGAGCTGCAACTCGGCGCGCGCAAACTCCTTGAGCTCGCGCAGGTCGCGCTCGGCGTACGGCTTCGCCCGCGCCGCGAGCTGGGTCAGGAAGTCGAGCACCTGCCGCGGCGACTCCGCCATCTTGGGCTCGAGCGAGTACTCGGCGAAATTGGCGAAATCGAGCAGCCGCGCCTGCTCCCGGCGCAGATTCACGATCTCGGCGATGAGGGCGGTATTGTCCCACTCCGGTCTTCCGAACTCGGAGGCGCGGGTCACATAGGCGCGGTACATCAGCTCGCGGAAGGGCCGGTTCTCGGCGTGCTGCATCACCGGCAGGTAGGACGGCGCGTGCAGCGTGAACTTCCAGCCCGGTCTTCCCTCGGCCTGTGCCGCTTCACGCGCCGCGGCCAGCACATCGTCGGGCAGTCCTGCCGTCAGCTCCGGATCCGTGATGTGATGCGAAAACGCATTCGTGGCATCGAGCAGGTTGTCGGAGAATCGCGAGGACAGCCGGGACAGTTGCTCGCTGATCTCCCTGAAGCGCGCCTTCTTCTCCGGCGGCAGCTCCGCGCCGCCGAGCCGGAAATCGCGCAGCTCATTTTCGATGATCTTTTTTTGCGCGCGCGTGAGGCCCCCGAACCCGGGACCGCTCTTGAGCGCCTTGAACTGGGCGTACAGCCCCGGGTGCTGGCCGAGCTCGGTGTAGTACTGCGTGATCTTGGGCAGGTTGGCGTTGTAGGCCTCGCGCAGCGCGGGACTGTTCATCACGGCGTTCAAGTGCCCGACTATGCCCCAGGCGCGATGCAACCGCTCGTTGGCATCCTCGAGCGGCTGCACGAAATCGTGCCACGTGGCCGGCACGGCCGGTGCCGAGATGCGCTCGATCAATGCCCGGTTCTCCGCGAGCAATCCCTCCACGGCCGGCGTGACGAGGGCCGGCGTGAAATCGGCGAAGCGTGGCAGCCCAGAAAAATCGAGGAGCGGGTTCATGCGAGCAACAGCAGTTTCAAGATTCAGGTTTCAAGTTTCAAGTTGCATGCGAAGAACGTGAAACCTGAAACTTTAAACTTGAAATCGGTCATTTCGTTTCGTAGACGACCTGGCCATCGACCAGTGTGTAGCGCACCTTGCCCTTGACCTCCAGCCCGATGTAGGGCGTGTTCTTGCCTTGGCTCTTCAGCGACTCCGGCGCGACCCTCCAGTGGCGCTCGGGGTCGAACAGGCAGATATCGGCAGCGTGCCCCGGGGTCAGGTGCCCGGCGTCGATGTTGAGCACCCGCGCCGGCTGCGAGGTAATCCGGGCGAGCGCCGCAGCGAGCGCCGTTCCCGTCTCCTCGGCCCATTTGAGCGTGAGCGGAAGCAGCAGCTCGAGCCCGGTCGCGCCGGGCTCGGCCTCGGCGAACGGCAGCTGCTTCGCGTCGTCGTCCACCGGCGTGTGGTCCGAGCAGGCAGCATCGACCGTGCCGTCGGCGAGCGCAGCGCGCAGCGCGTCGCGGTCGCGCGGGCTCCGCAGCGGGGGATCGAGGCGGCAGTTGGAATCGAAGTAGCCGATGTCCATCTCGGTGAGATGCGCATGGTGGATGGCGATGTCGCAGGTGACGGGCAGACCCTCGCGCTTCGCCTTGCGCACCATCTCCACGCCTTCGGCGCTGGAGAGCCGCTCGAAGTGCACGCGCGCGCCGGTTTCGCGCGCGAGGATCAGCACGGCCGAGAGCGCCACGGTCTCCGCGCACACCGGAATGCCCTGCAGCCCGCAGCGGGTCGCGACCGGTCCATCGTGGGCGACGCCGTGGCGCGCAAGTGCCGAGTCCTGGGGGCGCAGCCAGACCGGAAAACCGAAGGTCGCGGCGTACTGCAGCGCATGGTAGAAAACCTGGCTGTCGGCGAACGGGGCGTCGGCCTGGGAGAACGCGACGCAGCCCGCGTCCACCAGCTCAGCCATCTCGGTCAGCCGCTCCCCTTTCAAGCCCTGGGTCAGCGCGCCCACGGGGTAGACCCGCGCCTGGTTCAGGTTCTGGGCGCGGTACTTGAGCATCTCGACCAGCGCCGGCTCGTCGAGTGGCGGATCGGTGTCAGGCGGGCAGGCGAGGCTCGTCACGCCCCCGGCAATGGCCGCCTCCATCTCGGATTCCAGCGTCGCCAGATACTCGAATCCGGGCTCGCGCAGGCGCGCCGCGAGGTCCACCAGGCCGGGACAGACGACGAGGCCGGCGGCATCGATCACGCGGTTGGCGGTAAAGCCATTGGGCGGATTGCCCACCGCGACGATCTTGCCGGCGGCGATGTAGACGTCCTTCTTCGCGTCCACGCCGCTCCGCGGCTCGATCAGCCGGCCGCCCTTGATGTGGATCTTCATTTGTTGCCGGCCATGATGCTCATCACCGCCATGCGGATGGCGATGCCGAAGGTGACCTGGGGCAGGATCACCGACTGCTTGCCGTCGGCCACGCTCGAATCGATCTCCACGCCGCGATTCATCGGGCCCGGATGGAGCACGATGGCGTCCGGCTTCGCGAGCGCCAGCTTGTCCTGGGTGAGCCCGTAATACTTGTAGAACTCCTGTGCCGATGGCAGCAACGCTCCCTGCATGCGCTCATTCTGCAGCCGCAGCATCGTCACCACGTCCACGTCCTTCAGTCCCTGGCGCATGTCGTGATAGACGTGGACGCCCAACTGCTCGACGTGGGCGGGCAGCAGCGTCTTGGGACCGATGACGCGGATCTCGGGGCAACCGAGAGTGGCGAAGGCGTGGATCTGCGAGCGCGCCACGCGCGAATGCAGGACGTCGCCGACGATCGCCACCCGCAGGCTCGAGAATTCCTTCTTGTAGTGGCGGATGGTGAACATGTCGAGCAGGCCCTGCGTGGGATGCGAATGCCGCCCGTCGCCGGCGTTGATGACGTGGATATCGGGCGCGACGTGGCGCGCGATGAAGTGCGGCGCGCCGCTTTCGCTGTGGCGCACCACGAACATGTCAGCGTGCATCGCCGAGAGGTTGTCGACCGTATCGAGCAGGCTCTCGCCCTTGGACTGGGAGGACACCGACACGTTGAGGTTGATGACGTCGGCAGAGAGCCGCTTGGCGGCGATCTCGAAGGTGGTGCGGGTGCGCGTGGAAGGCTCGAAGAACACGTTGAATACGGACATGCCGCGCAGGAGCGGAACCTTTTTCACCCTGGTGCCGACGAACGTCTTCGCCGTGTCGAGTATCTGCCACAGGATCTCGGCGGGCAGCCCCTCGAGCGTCAACAGATGGTGCAGCCGCCCCTTCTTGTCGAGCTGCGGGTTGGAGGGGTTCAACCACATCAGCGCTTGTCCTCGCGCAGCTCGAGGCTCAGCCTGCCATTGGCATCGCGCTTCAACGCGACGCTCTGGCCGGGCTTCAAGGCGAGCGTCGCGCCGACGAACTGCGGGGCGATGGGCAACTGGCGGCCGCCGCGGTCCACCAGCGCGGCGAGCTTTACGTTTGCGGGTCGGCCGTAGTCAAACAGCTCGTTCAGCGCCGCGCGGATGGTGCGCCCGGTGTAGAGCACATCGTCGACCAGGATGAGGTTACGGTCCTCGACCTCGAACGGAATCTCGGAGCGCTTGACATCGCGCCGCAGCCCGCGCGCCGCGTAATCGTCGCGGTAGAAGGAAACGTCGAGGGCGGCGGCGGGGGTCTTCAACTTGAGCGCCTGGTGCACGCGCTCCGCGACCCAGACGCCGCCGGTGTGGATGCCTATTAAACCCGTATCCGGCCCTACTGCGGGCCGCATCTGCTCGATCAGCGCTGTCAGCAGCTGCTCGGCATCAGGTAACGGGTTGCCGGGCATGTTTTGTGGTTTTCGCGGGGCGCTACTGTATCACAACTCGGCGCCCGCAGGTGAACGGTAAACCCGATTATTCAACGCCTGCAAAATACGATTCCAGGATGCGCTGCGCGGCGACTGAATCGAGCCCGGCCTTGAGGCGCGCTCCACGGGCTCCCGCCGCGCGCAGCAGCCCCTCGGCTTCGCGGGAGGTGAGCCGCTCGTCCACGAGCTCCGCGCGGAGACCGAAGCGGCCGTGGAGGCGCTGCGCGAAGCGGAGGGCGAGCCTGCCGACCGGATGCTCGGTGCCGTCGGCGTGCACGGGGATCCCGACCACCAGCCGCACCGGCCGCCACTCGGCAACGAGCTGCCCGATCGCGGCAAATCGTGCGCGGTTTTCAACGGCGGCAATGGCGGCGAGGGGATGCGCGAGGCGAGTCTCGAAATCGCCGACCGCGACGCCGATGCGCTTTGTGCCGAAGTCGAACGCGAGGACCGTGCCGGTCCGTGGGTTCACGCGTGGCCGGCCTGTTCGGAGAGGCTGGCGAAATCGATGCCCAGCAATCCCATGGCGGCCGGGAGCCGCTCCTCCGCCTTCAGATCGAAGATCACCTCGGCCTTTGCCTGGACGGTGAGCCACGCGTTCTGGGAGAGTTCGTGCTCGAGCTGGCCCGGCGCCCAGCCGGCGTAGCCCAGCGTCACCAGGAGCTTCCCGGGACCCTCTCCGCGCGCCACCGCCTGCAGGATGTCCTTGGACGTGGTGAGCCCGATCTCCGAGCTCACGGCGAGCGTGGACTGCCATTGGCCGAGCGGCGCATGCAGGACGAAGCCGCGGTCCACCTGCACCGGCCCGCCGAAGTGCACGGGCACCGCCTTGAAGGCGTCGCCCTCCGGCGGGATGCTCACCTGCTCGAGGAGCGTCTGCAGGTTCATCTCGATCGGCCGGTTGACGACGATGCCGAGCGCGCCCCGATCGTTGTGCTCGCAGATAAAGGTGAGCGAGCGCGCGAAATGGGGATCGGCCATGGCGGGCATGGCGATCAGGAAATGCTGCGTGAGGTTCATGTTCTGCATGCCGGTGCGCAACAGTATTTTAGATACCGCAGCCACCCTCCACAATCACCGGTCGTCCGGTGCTTGCCGTTTGACATCGGAATACGCAATTGGCTCCCGGCCCCGGCCCGGGGCGCGGAGCGAGGGGGCTTTTGCCGCGCGGTGGTTTTTCCGCCCGGCCGACGGCTCACTTGTGCCAGAACGCGGGCGTGAGGATGACGAGCACGGTCAGGAGCTCCAGGCGCCCGAGCAGCATGGTCGCGGTGCACACCCAGGTCTGAAAGTCGGTCAGCACCGAGAAGTTGCCCGCCGGCCCGACGTGGTGCAGGCCGGGTCCGATGTTGTTGAGCGAGGCGACGATCGCGGAGAACGCGGTGATGGCGTCGAGCCCGGTCAAGGTGAGCAGCAGCGTCATGCTGACCAGCGTCGCGAGCCACGCGAAAAAGAACGCGAGCACCGAGAACACCACCTGGTCGGGCACGACCCGTTCGCCGATCTTCAGGGGGGAGACCGCGCTCGGATGGGCGAGCTTGGTGAACTCCCGGTAGACCTGGCGGTAGAGGATCATCGCCCTGATCATCTTGATGCCGCCGCCCGCCGAGCCCGAGCAGGCGACGAAGGTGCCGAGGAAGATCAGCCACAGCGGCGCGAGCACGGGCCACAGCGCGTAGTCCGTCGTGGCATAGCCGGTATTGGTGGCGACCGAGATCGTGTTGAACGCCGCGTAGCGTACGGTGGAGGCGAAATCGGGGTAAACGCCGCACGCCCACAGGAACAGCGTGATGCCAACGACGCTCACCGCGAGCACGCCGAGGTAGTAGGGCAACTCGGAATCGTGGCGGTAGGCGAGGACGCTTTTTTCC
>DATICE010000212.1:0-2684 GCA_035456985.1 Burkholderiales bacterium
TGCCCGCCGGGCGCGCGGTCGTGCGTGTTCTTGACGACCTGGTAACACCGGCAGGCAGCTTCTTCGAGGCCTTGCCCATCGAGAATGCTGATTTCGCCTCGCCGGTAACTGATCAGCTTTCGTTGCTGCAGGGCGCCGGCGGCCTTGGTCACGGCGACCCGCAGCACTCCCAGCATGCAGCCGAGAAGATCCTGCGTTAGACGGAATTGATCCGATTGCACGCGATCGCGCGTCATCAGGAGCCAGCGGGCGAGTCGCGCTTCGACCTGGTGAAAACGGTTGCAGGCGGCGGTTTGCGTGATCTGAACCATCCGCTCGTGGATATAGCGGTGGACCTCTTTCCGCAAGGGCGCGCTCTGCCTGAAATGGCTGAGGAAGTGCGCGGATGTCATGCGCAACGCTGCGCCCGAGCCCTGCACCAGGGCGCGCACCGGAGAATCGCTCGTCCCGAGCGCGAGGGGTATCCCGAGCATGCCTTCGCGCCCGACCAGGCCGATTTCCAGAGCCATGTGTCCCTCCACCAGCGTGAGCAGGGACACCAGCGAGCTGGTCGGAAAGTAGACGTGCTCGATTGGCTCCCCGGGGCGATAGAGCACCTCGCCGAAGGTCAGCGTGATGGGCTCCAGGCGGGCGTGCAGGCGCTGGTAGTCCTTCCCGGGCAGGGCGGCAAGCAGGCTGTTGGCGATATGCACAGTGCTTTTCGAGGTGGAAGGGCGGTGCTGAGACGTGACGCAGACCATACCGAAAGAACCTTCCGCCGTATGTACGCTGGCGCACAGAACGCCCCGGTCGCGAGGGGAACAATTGCCGCATTGATGGGGATAGGCCTCGGAACCGGCCACTCCGCGACGGGGCTCCCCAAGGTTCAACGAAAGGAAAATCACCATGCTCTATACCATCGCTGTTGTTCTGGTCATCCTGTGGCTCCTGGGGCTCGTCAGCTCCGTCACCATCGGCGGTTTCATTCACGTTCTGCTGGTGTTGGCCATCATAGTCGTCCTACTCAGGGTCATCGGCGGACGAAGCGCGCTGTGACCGTTGCATGGCCCCGGGCATGAAAAGCAGAAAGAGGGTTTGTCTATGATCAAAGCAGTCCCGCTCGCGCTTCTCGCCGGGGGCATCCTACTTATGATCTTCGGCGTTGCTGCGATGAATTCAGCCAGTTCCGACATTTCCCGCTTTTTCACCGGCGCGCCTACCGACAAAGCGATGTGGTTGCTGATCGGCGGCATCGTCGCAAGCGTCGTCGGGCTGGTGGGGTTGTTGCTGCGATCAAAGGCGAATTAAGACTACCGGTCAGTTTTCTTTCACGTAACGGGTCAGGAGATACACCATGTTTCGAAGAATCTTGGCGGCACTGATGTTGTTGGGCATGTTGGGCACGATCGCGGGTTGCAACACGATGCGCGGCTTCGGTGAGGACATGGAGCGGGGCGGCGAAAAGATTCAAGAGAAGGCGGCGCGCTAGAGGAGGAACGCGGTTTGTCGAACGCACCCGTGGGAACAAAACCGGCGACCGATGAAGTGATTGACGCGATCGGCGAAATCGAGTCGCAGCGGCAGGCAATGCAGAAGGAATCCGGCCTTGCGGCGTCGTGCAGCTCGGCGCTCCGCAAATTGCACGAGCTTCTCGACCGCGAGAAGGAAGCGCTGCAGCGGCACGGCCCGGACGCCGGGCATCCGGAGAACGTCGAAGCCGTGACGGCCGAGATCGGGCGGGTGAAGGCTATGACCGTGAGCACGAACCCGCGTCCGGCCTCCCGAGGCCATAACCCCGGAAAGGCAATGTGGCGGAACGCGCACCGCAGCCCCGCCCGGAACAAGGGGCGCAGGACGATGGGCCGAGCCGGCGGGCGGTGATTCCCTGGTAGGGCGAAACGCTAAGAGCCATTAGGAGATCAGTTCGGCCGATTGGAGCGCTGGAGGCAACCGGCAGGCCGTAATGCCTGAATGTGCGCTGGCGTACAGAGCCGGGGGGTCACCTCGTGTAGGCTTTTAAACCCGACGTTTCACTATTCGTGAGGAAGACATGAACATTGCAATGTGGGTCCTGGCAGGAGGCGTGCTCGGCTGGGTTGGCTTTGCCTACATGAGGGCCAACGAGGAGCGGGGCATGGTCATCTCGGTCATCATCGGCATGGTGGGGGGATTCTTCGGCGGGAACGTGCTGGCGCCGATGCTCGGCGCCCCCACGGAAGCCCCGAACGACTTCAGCATGTACTCGCTGCTCATCGCGATGGCGAGCGCGGCGGCGTGCCTCGCCATCGGCAACATGGCTTCCAAGCGCTTTGGCGTGTGAGCCGGCATGAGCGAGCTGGTCCGCGAGTCGAAACCGGCCGCCGGTGCGACCGAGCTGCTGTCGATTGCCCGGTTCCTGGACGAACTGCGGCACGTTACGCGCTTTCGTTCCATTCCCCAGATCGGCGATCCGCTTGACGCTGCGGTGAGAAGGATCGAGAACAACCCCGCATTCTCGCAGTCCCGGATTCTTACCCGCCTGCTGTCGGCGCTGGCCTATGGGCGGGGCGAGTTCCGGCGCGCCGAGATCGCTGCCTTCGACTCGGAAACGCTGGCCGTGGCCATCGCCTTGATGAATGCGCATACCGCCGGGACATCGACGCGCGAGGAATGGAAATGCGCCGTCGACCGGGCCATCGCTGCCCAGGACGGCATCGGCGGCTAGG
>DATICE010000213.1:0-3136 GCA_035456985.1 Burkholderiales bacterium
CTGATGCTGATCATGGTGTTCTCGGTGATGCTCGGTTGGCTTCCGAGCAACGGGCGCGGACCGACGGTCGAGGTGCTCGGCATTCCGGTGTCGTTCCTCACGCTCGAGGGCTGGCGGCACCTGATCATGCCGGCGACCAACCTCGCGCTCTTCAAGCTCTCGCTCATCATCCGGCTCACCCGCGCCGGCACCCGCGAGGCGCTGCTGCAGGATTACGTGAAGTTCGCGCGCGCGAAGGGGCTCTCGAACGCGCGCGTCGTCGGCGTGCACGTGCTCAAGAACATCCTGATCCCGATCGTGACGGTGATCGGGCTCGAGTTCGGCTCGGTGATCGCGTTCGCGATCGTGACCGAGACCATCTTCGCGTGGCCGGGAATGGGCAAGCTCCTGATCGACTCGATCAACGTGCTGGACCGGCCGGTGATCGTCGCCTACCTGCTCATCATCGTGCTCATCTTCGTGCTGATCAATCTACTCGTGGACCTGGCCTATATCGCGCTCGACCCGCGCGTGCGGCTGGCGGGACGCGGCACATGATCGCCGCGCAGGCGCCATTGAGGGAATTCACGTCGGGCTTCGCCCGCGACCGGATCGCAGTCGCCGCGTTCGCGATGCTCTGCCTGATCCTTCTCGCCGCGATCGGCGCGCCGCTGGTCTCGCCGCAGGACCCGTACGACCTCGCGCAGCTCGATATCCTCGACTCGAAGCTCGCGCCGGGCGCGAAGGCCGGCGCGGGTTTCACCTTCTGGCTCGGCAGCGACGACCAGGGCCGCGACATGGCTTCCGCCATCCTCTACGGGCTGCGCATCAGTCTCGGCGTGGGGGCGTTCTCCACCGTCATCGCGCTCGCGCTCGGCATGGCGGTCGGATTGATCTCGGCCTATGCCGGCGGCTGGCTCGACAACCTCATCATGCGGCTGGTGGACCTTCAACTCTCGTTCCCGTCGATCCTGATCGCGCTGGTGCTCCTCGCGGTGGTGGGGCAAGGCGTGGACAAGATCGTGATCGCCCTGATCTTCGTGCAGTGGGCCTACTATGCGCGCACGGTGCGCGGCGCGGCGCTGGCCGAGAAACGCCGGGAATACGTGGACGCCGCGCGGGTGATGGCATTCAGCGCCCGGCGCATCGTGTTCCGGCACATTCTGCCCAACGTCCTGCCGCCGCTCATCGTGGTGGCCACGGTGCAGGTCGCGCACGCGATTGCACTCGAGGCGACGCTGTCCTTTCTCGGGCTCGGCATGCCGATCACCTCCCCTTCCCTCGGGCTCCTGATCTCGAACGGCTTCGCCCACCTCCTCTCGGGGCGCTACTGGATGAGCTTTTTCCCAGGAGTGGCCTTGCTCATCACGATCGTTGCGATTAATCTGGTAGGGGATCGACTGCGCGATGTGCTCAACCCGCGGATCGCGCATCATTACGGGGCATAGCGCGATTGATGCGCCGAGGAGGATTCCATGAAACCTTCCACCCGCTGGACGATCGTGATTATTGTGGTCATCGCGATCGGCATCCTCTGGCTGCTCTGGCCAAAGCGTGACGAGCAGCCGGCACCCGCCAAGGCACCGGCTGTCGCTCAGCCTGCCGCACCAAAGCCGGAGCCGGCTCCCCCGCCGGTCGCGCCCAAGCCCGAGGAGCCGGTCGCGGCGTCGATCCACTTCGGTTTCGACAGCTCTGTGGTGCAACCCGCCGAGGCCCCAAAGCTCGACGAGTTTGCCGCACGCATCAAGGCCGGCTCGTTCGCTCGCCTGGACGCCGTCGGCCACGCCGACCGCATCGGCGCGAATGCCTACAATCTCGGTCTTTCCAAACGCCGCGCCGAAGCCGTGCAGGCTTACCTGGCTGGCAAAGGCGTGGAGGCCGCGCGTATCCGCGTCGAGGCCAAGGGAGAGGATCAGTCCATGACCGGGGAAGCCTGCAAGAACATGGGTCCGGAAAACCGCAAGAACCAGAAGCTGATCGAATGCCTGCAGCGCGACCGCCGCGTGGAGCTTTCTGCCGCGCGCTGATCAGGTGACGGAGCCCGGTTTTTTCTCTTCGTTATTCCGTCAAAAACCGGGCTCCGTCCCCATTTTTCCTAATATCGCAATGGAATATCTTGCGCGCGCAGGTGTTGACTATAATAGCGCGGAACATTACGGCACGCGCCTTGATACCAATATCCAGCCAACAGGAGGACTGCATGAAAGTCTCGGACATGTATCGTGCAACATTTCTCGCGATGATCGCATCCACGGCGCTGGTGCTCGCCGGGTGCGAGACGATGAATTCAGCGTGGGATTCGACGAAATCTTTTTTCAGCGGGAGTAACGTCACGCTGAGCGGCGACCAGGAAGTCCCGCCGGTCACGACCCCGGGATCGGGCAGTGGCACGATCACGGTGAAAGAGGACAAGTCGGTGAGCGGGAGCGTCACGATTAAGGGGTTCACCGCCGCCGCGGCGCATATCCACACCGGCGCGGCGGGGCGAAACGGCCCGGTCATCATTCCACTTACCAAGAGCAGTGACGGCAACACGTGGTCTGTTCCCGAAGGCAAGAAGCTGACCGACGCGCAATACGAGGCCTATAAGGCGGGCAATCTCTACGTCAACGTCCACAGTGCCAAATACAAGGGCGGTGAGGTTCGCGGGCAGCTGAAACCCTGAGCATTCCCTGGCCAATCGCGCGGGCCCCGGCCCGCGCGAATCCCGGCGCCGCGCAGTTGAGTGATCCGTAAGCTCAAATCAGGCAAATATCGGCTCTACTCGCGGGGCAAGAACCCGCGAACCGGCAAGCGGCGCAATCACGGGACCTTCCCGACTCGCGCGGCCGCCGAACGTCACGAGCGCGCAGTGCAGTACTTCAAACGGCGCCGCTAGTGCAAGCCTGCACACACTTCGCGGGTGCGCTCAGTTGGGCACGATGCGGAACAGTCCACCCCCCGACGTCATGATGTAGAGTTCGCCCGCCTCATCCTCGCCGAAACTGGTGATGTTTCCCCCCGGATTGAGCGCGGCCCAACTGGTTTGCTCGGTTGCCATCCCGTTGACCAGTTTGAAGCTGCGGACAAACCCCGCGCAAAAATCCCCGTAGAAATATGTTCCCTGGAGAGCTGGCACGACTGCGCCGCGATAGACATAGCCACCGGTTATCGAGCA
>DATICE010000214.1:0-5419 GCA_035456985.1 Burkholderiales bacterium
ACGCCGATGCCCTTGTCATTCGGGCCGCGGTCGTAGAACGGATCGCGCGCGTGCTCGCGGGCTACCTGCTCGCGGCACTGGTGGCGATTCCGATCGGCTTCGTGATCGGCATGTCGCCGACCGTGTACGCGGCGCTCGACCCCTTCATCCAGGTGCTGAAGCCGGTGTCGCCGCTCGCCTGGATGCCGCTCGCGCTCTTCACCTTGAAAGACAGCGGCGTCTCGGCAGTCTTCGTCATCTTCATCTGCTCGTTGTGGCCGATGTTGATCAACACGGCCTTCGGGGTCGCCAGCGTGCGTCGCGAATGGCTCAACGTCGCGCGGACCCTCGAGGTCGGGCCGCTGCGCAAGGCATTCCGCGTCATTCTCCCGGCCGCCGCCCCGACGATCATGACCGGCATGCGCATCTCGATCGGCATCGCATGGCTCGTCATCGTCGCGGCCGAGATGCTCGTCGGCGGCACCGGCATCGGCTATTTCGTCTGGAACGAATGGAACAACCTCTCGATCACCAACATCCTGACGGCGATCCTCGCCATCGGGCTCGTCGGCATGACCCTTGACCAGATCCTCGCGCGCCTCACGCGGCTCGTCACCTTTCCGGAGTAGACCCGCACATGAGTGATCCGCTCATCCGCGTCGAAGGCCTTGCAAAGCGCTTCACCGGGCGCGACGGGAAGGAGGCGACCGTCTTCGAGAACATCCACTTCGGGATCGAGCCCGGGGAGTTCGTGTGCCTGATCGGGCATTCCGGCTGCGGCAAGACCACGATCCTCAATATCCTGGCGGGGCTCGAGCCCGCCTCGGAGGGCTATGTCTTCGTCGGCGGACGCGAGGTGAGCGGCCCGAGCCTCGACCGCGCCGTCATCTTTCAAAGCCACGCGCTCATGCCCTGGCTCACGGTGATGGGAAATGTCGGCTTCGCCGTGACCTCGCGCTGGCGCGACTGGGACCGGGCAAGAGTCCGCGCGCATTGCCAGCGCTACATCGATCTCGTGAACCTTTCGGGCGCGGAAGCGAAGCGCCCGGCTGAGCTCTCGGGAGGGATGAAGCAGCGCGTGGGCATCGCGCGCGCGCTCGCGATCGAGCCCAAGATGCTGCTCATGGACGAGCCGTTCTCCGCGCTCGACGCGCTGACGCGCGGCATGCTGCAGGAGGAGGCACTGCGGATCTGCGCCGAGACGCATCAGACCGTTTTCATGATCACGCACGACGTGGACGAGGCGATCCTTCTTGCCGACAAGATCGTCCTCATGACCAACGGGCCGCGCGCCAAGATTGCCGAGATCGTGGTGAACACGCTGCCGCGAAATCGCAACCGCCATGACATGCACCGCCATCCGCACTACTACCGCATCCGCAACCATCTGATCGAGTTTCTCGTGGACCGCTCGCGCGCCTTCGACGAGCAGAGCGCCGCCGCGGGCTACGATCCGCGCCACCCTCCGGTGGTGCGGCCCGGCCTCGAGGAGGTGGCGGCGGGCGCGGCCGAAAGTGTTCCCGTGCGGCCACCGGGAGGCGGCAAGCCCCTGGTGGCCGTGGTGAGATAGACCCCAACCAAGAGGAGAAGCCAATGACCAAACCCGATGCACCCGAAGTGCTGCTGGCAGCCGCCGGCATGATGAAGCCGATGACACGCGCCGATGTGACCGAGATGGTGGTGATGGCGCGGATCAAGAAAGGCGTTTCCTGGGCGAAGCTCGCTGCAGCCGTCGGCCAGAGCAAGGAATGGACGACCGCAGCGCTCCTTGGCCAGATGCAGATGACGAAGGCGCAGGCGGAAGCGGCGGGCAAGCTCCTCGGCCTGCCCGAGGACGCGATGCTGCTGCTGCAGCAGGTGCCCTACAAGGGGTCGCTCCCCACTGCGGTGCCGACCGACCCCCTGATCTACCGGTTCTACGAGCTCGTGAACGTCTACGGCACGACCTTCAAAGAGCTGATCCACGAGGAATTCGGCGACGGCATCATGAGCGCCATCGACTTCAAGATGGATCTCACGCGCGAGCCGGACCCGAAGGGCGACCGCGTGAAGATCATGATGAGCGGGAAGTACCTCCCCTACAAGACTTACTAGTACCGTCAGCATGGCAAATCCCCTCCTTTTTAGGGAGGGGAGTGAATCTGCGCGGTTCCTCCCGCGCTTTTCATCGCCGAATCATGAGTATTCGGCGACTGCTTGAGCGTGGATTGAAGTACATGTTGCGGCGCGGGCGTTGCACCCTCGCCTCATTTGGGATTACTGTGGTCTGCGCCTCAGTTCACCATCCAACAAGAAAGGGAGTCCTCCAATGTCAAATACACGCAGAAAATTCCTGAAAGGCGGCGCGCTTGCCGCAACCGGTGCGGCGATCGCGGGTTTCCCGATGATCGCCCGCGCGCAGCAGACGTTCAGCTGGAAGATGACGAGCGCCTATCCGAAGGGCGCGCCGTTCTACATGGACGGACCGGGAAGCGCGACCGATCTCGCGCGCCGCATCGAGGCGATGTCGAACGGGCGGCTCAAGATCGCGGTCTACGGCGCGGGGGAGCTCGTCCCCGCGCTGGAAGGCTTCGACGCCGTGCGCGCGGGAACCGTCGAGATGAACCACGCCAACAGCTACTTCTGGACCGGCAAGACCTTTGCGGCCCAGTACTTCACCGCCGTGCCCTTCGGTCTCAACTTCCAGGGCATGAACGGTTGGCTCTACGACGGCGGCGGAATCCCGCTCTGGCACGAGGTCTATGCGCCCTTCGGCATGGTCGCGTTCCCGTGCGGCAACACCGGGGTGCAGATGACCGGCTGGTTCCGCAAGGAGATCAACTCGATCAAGGACTTCAACGGCCTCAAGATGCGCATTCCCGGGCTCGCCGGAAAGGTGTATGCGACGCAGGGCGTGGATGTGAAGCTGCTTCCCGGCGGCGAGATTTTTCCCGCACTCGAGCGCGGCGTGATCGATGCGGCGGAGTTCGTCGGCCCCTACCAGGACCGCCGGCTCGGGCTGCAGAAGGCGGCCAAGTACTACTACACGACCGGCTGGCACGAGACTGCGACGGTATCTGAGCTTCTCATTAACAAGGCCGCCTGGGGCAAGCTGCCGAAGGACCTGCAGGCGATCGTCGAGAACGCGTGCGCGGCGTGCAATGTCATCAGTGAAGCGTGGTGCCAGCGCACCAACGCGGAAGCAATGGAGGACCTCATCAAGAACCAGGGCGTGATCGCAAAGACCCTGCCGGACGCGGTGGTGAAGGCGCTGCGCGCGGCCACCAAGAAGGTGCTGGACGAGGCGGTTGCCAAGGACCCGATTACCCGCAAGGTCCACAACTCGTACATGGCGTACAAGGCGAAGTACGACGCCTGGGCGGGCTACAGCGAGGCGGTCTACCACAGCAAGATCCGCGGTGCCTGATCGCGAGCCGCAACCGGGGGCGCGCGCGGCCCGCGGCGCGCGCGCCCGCATCGACCGCTTCACCGACGTAGTGGGCGTCTGCACGTCGTGGGTCGCGCTCGTCATCGTGCTGCTCATGGCGACGAACGTGCTGCTGCGCTATTCCTACAGCGTGGGCACGGTTTGGGCGCAGGAGCTGGAGTGGCACCTGCTGGTGCCGCTCATACTCTTCGGGATGTCCTATGGGCTGCGCCATGGCGAGCACGTGCGGGTGGACATCGTCTACTCAAGGCTCTCCGCCCGCAAAAAACTGATCGTGGACCTGGTTTCGGCCCTGCTCACCGTGGCCATTTCGGTACTCATCATCTGGTTTTCGCTCCATTACGTTCAGCAGTCGTGGGTCATCGACGAGGGCTCGCCCGACCCCGGCGGCATCCCGCACCGCTATATCATCAAGGGGCTGATCCCGGTCGGATTCGCGCTGCTCCTTCTTCAGGGCATCGCGAACGCCCTCGGCTGCGTCGAGAAGCTGCGCCAGCACTGACCGATGGTCGGCAACGAGATCCTCGCGCTGCTGATGCTGGCGGCGTTCTTCGCCCTGCTCATGGCGGGCGTACCGGTCGCGATCACGCTCGCCACATCGGGATTCATCTTCGGCTTACTCGGCTTCGGGACGGGTCTCTTCAACCTTGTCCCGGCGCGCATCTACGGCGTGGTGAGCAATTACCAGTGGCTCGCCGTGCCTCTCTTCGTCTTCATGGGCGTGATGCTCGAGAAGTCGCGCCTGGCGGAGGAGCTGCTCGATGTCGTGGGACACCTTGCCGGGGGCTTCAGGGGCGGCATGGCGCTCGGGATCATCGGCGTGGGGGTGCTGATGGGCGCCACCACCGGCATCGTCGGCGCGACGGTCATTACGCTGGGACTGCTCACGCTGCCGACGCTGCTGCGGCGCGGCTACCACCCCGGGGTGGCGTGCGGCGCTATCTGCGCCTCCGGCACGCTCGGGCAGATCATCCCGCCGAGCCTCATCCTGATTCTGCTCTCCGACATCCTGCAGCTCTCCGTCGGGACGCTCTTCGCCGCGGCGCTGATGCCGGGGTTGATGCTCGCCGGGCTCTACTGCGCCTACATCGTCGTGCTGGGCATGGTCCGCCCGGAATGGATGCCGGTGGTACCGCAGGCGGAGCGCGATGCGATGCCGCGGCGCGAGCTATGGCTGAAATTCTTCGTGGTGGTGCTGCCGCCGGTCGCGCTCGTGCTTTCCGTGCTGGGCTCGATCATCGCGGGCATCGCCGCCCCGACCGAGGCGGCCTCGATGGGCGCGCTCGGCTCGATCCTCGTCACCTCCGTAGCCCGCCGCATGTCGCTCAAGGTGCTGCGGGAGACGATCCAGGCCACCACCAAGATTACCGCGATGGTGATGTTCATCCTGATCTGCGCGCAGGTATTTGCGCTCGCGTTCCGGGGGCTCAGGGGCGAGGACCTGATCCACGACATGTTCGAGTTTCTTCCCGGGGGCGTGAACGCGGATATCTGGTTCCTCATGCTGCTCATCTTCGTGCTCGGCTTCTTCATCGAATGGATCGAGATCAGCTACATCGCGGTGCCGCTGTTCCTGCCGGTGTTCACGCAGCAGGGCGTGGATATCGTGTGGCTCGCGATGTTGATCTGCGTGAACCTGCAGACCTCGTTTCTCACGCCGCCCTTCGGCTGGGCGCTGTTCTTCCTGCGCGGGGTGGCACCGCCGCAGATCACCACCCGCCAGATGTATGTCGGCGTGATCCCCTTCGTATTGATGCAGATTCTTGGCGTCGTGCTGATATTCCTGTTCCCACAACTCGTCCTCTGGCTGCCCAAGGCAATCGGTTGGTGACGCCGCCGCGGCGTCGGCGCCTCGCGTAGAATCGCCGCATGAGCCAGCCGGTCCGCGGCATCCGCGGCATGGCGGTCGCGCCGAACGCGCTCGCCGCGCAGTCGGCGCTCGACGTGCTGCGCGAAGGGGGCAACGCGCTCGAGGCGATGATCGCGGGCGCGGCCACGATCGCGGTCGCCTAC
>DATICE010000215.1:0-12326 GCA_035456985.1 Burkholderiales bacterium
CGTCATGATGTAGAGTTCGCCCGCCTCATCCTCGCCGAAACTGGTGATGTTTCCCCCCGGATTGAGCGCGGCCCAACTGGTTTGCTCGGTTGCCATCCCGTTGACCAGTTTGAAGCTGCGGACAAACCTGGCACAGAAATCGCCGTAGAAATAGGTCCCTCGGAGCGCCGGCACTGCGCTTCCGCGATAGACATAGCCTCCTGTTATTGAACAGGCGCCACCGGAGTGATCGTAATCGACTACCGGGGGCGTCAGGCCGGTCATGTCACACATGGTCGTTGGAGGACGGCAGATCGTCCCCTCCATGATTTTCCATCCATAGTTGACGGCTTTGCCCGCGCCACTCGCGAAAGTCGACGCGTTGACTTCTTCCCGCGCCCCCTGCCCAACGTCCGCGATGTAGAGGTCACCTATTTGCCGGTCGAAGCTGAAACGCCAAGGATTGCGTAGGCCATAGCTCCAGATCTCATCAGCGCCGGCAACACCCACGAACGGATTGTCGGCCGGAACGGTATAGGGGGGATCTCCAAGGTTGCCCTGGGATACGTCGATGCGCAGGAGCTTTCCGAGCAACACGCCAGTATCCTGAGCTCGGTTCCCCGGATCGTTTGCGTCTCCCCCGTCGCCGAGCCCGACGTACAGGAAATTGTCCGACTGTCCGAACGCAATCATTCCACCATTGTGATTTGCAAACGGCTGAGGAACGGTCAGGAGGATCCGATCAGCCGCGCTAACAGCTAGGTTTGCGTTGGTCGAGTTGACCAAATAGCGCGCAATGACTGAATTGCCACCTGTGTCCGTGTAGCTGACGTAGAAGCGCCTGTTCGATGCGTACAGCGGGTCGAAGGCAAGCCCCAGCAGGCCCTGTTCCGAACCTGTCGAAACGAGGCTCGAAATATCGAGGAAGGTCGCGATCAACGCGCCGGTAGCGCGATCAAGGATCTTGATTCTGCCGCCCTTCTCAACCACGAATAGACGCAGCGTGTCGCCCGGCGGCGCGGTCAGAAAAAGCGGAAACGAAAGACTGGCGTTGACCTGCTCGAGACGAAGCGTAATGGACGCGTCCGGTTGCCCGGTAGTACCCCCGCCCTCTCCGCCTCCGCCACAACCCGCAAGCAGCGCAGAGAATACAAGAAGGAACCGTGCACGGCATAGCAACATGTTCTTGGTGCGCATGACGAGTTGTCCCGGTGACATACAAACCAGGAAGCACGAATATTCCGGAATTGACGATTTGACCGGTTTACCTGCCACCGGTTCTCAGCGCACGAGTTGATTGATCTCGATGATGGGCATCAGCACGGCGAGCACGATGCCGAGCACCACCGCGCCCATGACGAGTATCAGCAGCGGTTCGAGCAGCGTGGTGAGGAGAAGCGCGCGGCGCTCCACTTCCCGCGAAAGGTTGTTTGCCGCGCGCTCCAGCATCGGGGCCAGCTCGCCGGTCGCCTCGCCGCTCGCCGCGAGGTGCACGAGCACGGGCGGGAATACCTTCGCCGCGCCCAGCGCGCGAGCGAGCGTGTTGCCTTCGCGTACCGCCGCGATGGCGTCCGAGACCGCCCGCGCGAGCACGGCGTTGGCGAGCGTTGCGCGCGCGGCCTCGAGCGCGCGCAGCAGCGGCACGCCGGCGGCGGTCAGGATGGCGAGCGTCGAGGCAAAGCGCGCGGCATTGACCGCGCGCAGCATGCGTCCCACCACCGGCAGCCGCAGCGCAGCCGCGTCCCATGCCGCCTTCGGCCCCGGCCGGGCGAGCCACCTTTTCAGCGCGATGCCAACGACGACGGCACCGAGCGCGATCCACAAGCCGGCGGCGCGCAGGACGTCGCTCGTCGCAAGCAGCACGCGCGTGGGCCAGGGCAGAGCCTGGTGCGTCTGCCGGAACACCTCCACAACCTGCGGCACCACGTAGGTCATCAGGAAGAAAACGATTGCGACTGCGACCGCCGTCACGACCGCCGGATAGACAAAGGCCGCGAGGATCCGGCCGCGCAGCGCCTGGCGCTCCTCGATGTAGTCGGCGAGCCGTTCCATCACCTGCGCGAGGTCGCCCGACTCCTCGCCCGCGGCCACGGTGGCGCGGTAGACCTCGGGAAATTCGAGCGGGAACTGGCCGATGGCGTCTGCGAGACGGTGCCCCGCGACGACCTCGCTCCGTACCGCGGCGAGCACTTCGCGCACGGCAGCGTGCTCGGCCCCCTCGATCGTCGCGGCAAGCGCTGTCGCGAGCGGTAGCCTGGCGGCAAGCAGGCTCGAGAGCTGGCGCGTGGCGAGCGCCAGCTCGGACTCGGAAAACCTGCGGCGCCGGAACGGCGCCGATCTCGCGCCGCGCCCGGCAGCGATGGCGTCGACCGCGAGCGGGACCAGTCCGCGTGCGCGCAGCGTAGTGCGTGCCGCGCGCGCGCTGTCGGCCTCGATCAGGCCCTGCTCGACGCGCCCGGCGGCGTTGGAAGCCTCGAAGCGGAAGGACGCCATGGATTCAACCTGAATCTACCAGAATCGGGAGCCTGCGTTTCAGATCCCGGCCCTTCTCCCCTCGAAGAAAGGACGGCCTCGGTCTAATGCTCGCGGGTGACGCGCAGCAGCTCCTCGACCGACGTGACACCCGATTCGACCCAGCGCGCGCCGTCCTCGTATAGCGTACGAAACCCTCTCGCCCGCGCGCGCTCCCGCAGCTTCTGCTCGCCTTCGCGCGAGTGAATCGCCTCGCGCAGAACCTCGTCGATCTCGAGCAGCTCGTAGATCCCGGTGCGTCCCATGTAACCGACCTGGCCGCAGCTGGGGCAGCCGACCGCGCGCCAGCGTTTCCCCCCCTCTTCCGGCTGGCGGCACTCGTGGCAGAGCTTGCGCAGCAGCCGCTGCGCGAGTATGGCGAGGATCGACGAGGAAAGCAGGAACGGCTCGATGCCCATATCGAGCAGGCGCGTCACAGCGGAAGCCGAGTCGTTGGTGTGCAGGGTCGCGAGCACCAGGTGGCCGGTGAGCGAGGCCTGCACCGCGATCTGGGCCGTCTCCAGGTCGCGGATCTCGCCGATCATGATGACATCGGGGTCCTGGCGCAGGATCGCGCGCAGCGCGCGGGCGAACGTCATGTCGATGCGCGGATTGACCTGCGTCTGGGCGATGCCCGCCAGATCGTACTCGATCGGGTCCTCGACGGTCGTGATGTTGGTCGTGGCGGCGTCGAGGCGCGAGAGCATCGCGTAGAGCGTCGTCGTCTTGCCGCTGCCGGTGGGGCCGGTGACGAGCAGGATGCCGTGCGGCTGCTTCACCAGCCGGTCGAGCGCAGCCAACGTCGCCGGCGCCATGCCGAGCTTCTCGGGCTCGAGCCGCCCCCGCTCTTTGTCGAGCAGCCGCAGCACCACGCGCTCTCCGTGCCCGGTGGGCAAGGTGGAGACGCGCACGTCCACGGGCCGCCCGCCGAGCCGCAGCATGATGCGGCCGTCCTGGGGCAGCCGCTTCTCGGCGATGTCGAGGTTCGCCATGATCTTGATGCGCGAGACCAGCGCCGCATGCAGGGCGCGCCGCGGCCGCACGATGTCGCGCAGCGTGCCGTCCACGCGGTAGCGCACGACGGAATAGCTCTCGAAAGGCTCGACGTGGATGTCGGAGGCGCCCTCGCGCACCGCCTGCGACAGGAGCGCGTTCAGCATGCGGATGATGGGGGCGTCGTCGCGCGCTTCGAGCAGGTCTTCGATCTCGGGTATGTCCTGCATCAGGCGGCCGAGGTCCACCTTGCCCTCGAACTCGCCTACCACGCTCGCGGCTTCGCCTTCGGTTTCGGCGTAGGCGGCGCGCAGGCTCGCATCGAACTGCCCGGCATCGACCAGAACCGGCGCGACGTCGCGCGCGAGTACTCGCCGCGCTTCCATGACGGCTGCAGGCGGCGTCGAGGCGGTGACCCAGAGCACCAGGCGGCCGTCGCGTTCCGCCGCCGGTAATACCGAGTGCGCCTTGGCGTAAGCGTAGGGAATGAGATGTTTCATCGCGGCCGGAACCTCGTGTCGCGGCGCAGCGTGGTGCCAGCGCTATTGGGTGGGCGTCGCGGGCGATGCCGCGGCCGGCTTTTCCGCCGTAGCCGGTTTCGAATCAGGCTTCGTTCCCGGTTCGAGCTGTGGCAATAGCGGAGGCTCGAACTCGGGCAGCACCGGGTGCGGAGCCTGCCTCGTGCTTTCCTCGAAATTGCGCATCTGGTCGTAGCGATCGGTAACGAGCGAGCGGGCGGTGGTGTCATCGCGCATGACGTAGGGACGCAGGAACACCATCAGGTTGGTCTTTTGCTGCCGGCGCGTCTCGTAGCGGAACAAATGGCCGAGGACCGGAATATCGCCCAGCAGCGGCACCTTCTCCACGTTGGTGACCACGCTGTCCTGCACCAGGCCGCCCAGCACCACGATGGAGCCGTCGTCCACGAGCACATTGCTCTCGATCGCGCGTATGTTGGTGATGATGCCGGCGGGGTTGGTGTCGCTGTCGACACGGGACACTTCCTGGTAGATCACCAGCCTGATCGCGCCCCCCTCGCTGATCTGCGGCCGAACCCGGAGCGTGAGGCCGACGTCGCGGCGCTCGATGGTCTGGAACGGATTGACCTGTGTCGACGACGGGGTGGTGTATTGCCCGGTGATGAAGGGCACGTTCTGCCCGACAATGATGCGCGCTTCCTCATTGTCCAGGGTGAGCAGGTTGGGAGTGGACAGAATGTTCGCCTTGATATTGCGTTCCAGCGCGCGCGCGAGAAACTGAAGGTTGGTGATCGTGCCGACGCCCGGCAGCGTGATCGTTCCACGCGCGACGCCGATGTTCAACCCCGTGCCGACGGTAGCCGGGTTCTGCGCAATCCCGACGATGTTGGTACCGGTGCCGCCGAAATTGGTGCCGCCGACCACTCCGCTGTCGGACCCGGTCTGCCCGGCGCCGGAACCCGTCTGCCACTGGATGCCGAACTCGGCCGCCTGGTCGCCGGTCACCTCGACGATCAGGCTCTCGATGAAGACCTGCGCGCGGCGCACGTCGAGCTTGTCGATGACGGCGCGCAGCTGGCGATAGACGGCGTCGGGGGCGGTGATGATGAGAGTATTTGTCGTCGGGTCGGCCTGAATCAGCGCTCCGCCCACCTGGCCCGAAATCGGCGCCGCAGGCGGGGGCGGTGCCGCAGGGGCGACACCAGGCGGTTGTGGCGGCGGCGGGGAACCTGGTGGCCGGATCCCCGGCTGCTGGTACATCGTCGGGGAGGTCGTCGGCGACAACCCTGCGGCAGTATCGGTCCCTCCGGCGCCAAGCAGCGTGCGCGCCAGGCGGGTGGCCTCGGCGTTTTTCAAGTACACGACATGGATGTTGCCCGGCACCGACGAGGGCTGGTCGAGCTTGGCGATCAGCATGCGCACGAGATTGACTCGCGCCGGGCTCGCGGAGCGAACGAGGAGGGAATTGCTGCTCGGTTCTGCCAGCACCGTCACCCGTTGGCTCGCGTCCGCGCCCTGCGCCGCGGCATCGAGTGTCTTGCCCAGCAGGACCGCGAGATCGCTGGCGATCGCGTGCTCCAACCGGATGATATCGATTTCGCTGCCGGCCGGCGTGTCCACCGCGGCGATGATGCGCGCAATGCGGCGCACGTTTTCCCCGTAGTCAGTAACGACGATGGTGTTGTTCGCCGGGTAGGCGCTGATGGTGTTGTTCGGCGCGATCAGCGGGCGCAGCACCTGGACGATGCTCGCCGCCGCGGCGTAATTCAGCCGGAACACCTGCGTCACCAGCTGGTCGCCCCGCGTCACTGACGGCCCCGATTGCACCGCTCCGCCCTGGAGCTTGGCGTCGGCTTCGGGCACCACGCGCACGACGCCGCCCGATTCGACCAGGACGATTCCCTGCAGGCGCAGTGCAGCGCTCAGCGCCGCCAGCGCCTGGTCAGGGGACAGCGGCTGCTCGATCGTCAGGTTGAGCGTGCCCTTGACGCGCGGATCGACGATGAAGACCTTGCCGGTGAACTGGGAAATCGCGCGCACTACCGCCTCGATCTCGGTATTCGAGAAATTGAGCGTGACGCGCTCCTGCGCGGCCGCGCCCGCGCACAGCGCAAGCGCCACCAGCGCTGCGGCTACCCGCACACACTGTAGCCCGAGCCACGACTGGCGGGCACGCGCGCGAGCGCACTCTTGCGCATTCACTCGAAGTCCCAAAGGCATGTCCTTCATTTCCCCGAAGTTTCCGGGGCAGGAAGCGCATTATGCTTCAAAAGGGGTGATGCGCGAAGGCTTTGCTGGACCCACCTATATGTGATGTTCTACTTCAATACCAAGTGGTATCCGCTTAATTCCACTCATATATCAAGAGCAAGGATCGCGTCGTCTCCCACTCGGCGCCCGAGTACACCCATGAGCCCGATCAACGCGGGGCGCATTTCCGGCTCAGCGGAAGCGATCCCCTTGAAGCTCACGCGCCCGCCGTTCAAGCTGCCGCTGCCCTGCAGCCGCAACGGCCCGCGCAGAGTGTCGAGCTGTACGCGTGCGGTGTCGCCTGCTCCCGTGATCCGCAGGCGATAACTTCCGAGGGGTGCGACGGTGGACAACGCCGATTGCGCCTCGCGCCAATCGATCTGGAGATCGCCCGCCAGCGCGCCGCCCTTGAATTCCAGATCGGTCCAGCGCACGGCGAGAACGCCCCCGGGACGAACCGTATTGAACGGTGTCCCCAATGCCGCGAGCAGCGCCGCGGGCAGCTCGGCCTGTCCTGCCTTGAGTGCGACCGACTGCGCCGCGACCGTGAGCCCGAGCGGCGCGGTCAGGACCGGGTGCGCGATGTCGGCCGTCACGCGTCCTGTAACGATCACCGAGAGCCCGACCTTCCACGTGACCCGCCCCGGAACGAGCATCACCTGCCGCCCGTCGCTCAGCCCGAGCATCGCCGACCCGCTCCAGACCGTCCCGCGCGCGTCGATCAGGCGCAACCGTCCCTGAGACTGCAGCCAGTCTCCCACCCAGGCCGCGGGCGCGCGCACCGCCACGATCAATGCCGCCGCCACCGCGGCGGCGAGCACGATTCCCAGCCGGTAGCGCATTCTCTATGGCCGCATCATCGCCGCGCCGCGATTTCGAAAGTGGTCTCGGCATCGACCACGGCGCGCACGGATGTCCGGGAAATCCGGACGGCTGCGATGCGCAGCCGCGATTCGCGCGCGGTTTCCTCCGCCCATGCGAGCCACTGCGTCACGGGCACACCTTTCGCGCTCGCGGCGAGACGGCGCTCATCGAGCACGGCGACGCTCACGCCATTCAGGTTCGCGCGCGCGAGCGCCTGCTCGAGCGCAACCTTGGCCGCGCCTGCGGACTCCACTGCGACACCGCGGCTCGCCAGCTGCTTCGCTTCCTGGGCAAGCGCGTCGATTTCGGCGGCCTGCGCTCGCAGACGCGGCAATTCGGCGCCCAACCGCTCGCGCGCCTTCCACGCCGGTTCGAGCGCGGCCACATAGACGATGGCGAGCAGCGCGAACGATCCGGCCGCCGCCGTCATCACCCGCTCGCGCCGTCCGAGCCCGATCCACCACGCGCGCAGACGGGCGATCACGCTCCGCTCCCCCTGCGCACGCTCAGAACCGAATCGGAAAACCTGGCCGCGAACCCGGCCTTCGCGAGGCGGGCGACAAGCGCATCACGCTTTGCCGCCGTATCCACCGCGCGCGGCTCGAATCTCACCGACAGCGCCCGGTCGCGGTATTCGATCTGCCGCACCGCGTCCGCATCCACCTGCACGGCCTGGGCGAAGCGCGCCGCAAGCGGCAGAAAATCCCCGGCGTCGCCGGTGCCGGCACCGGAGCGCAGGTCCACGAGCGCGCGCCGCATCTGCGCCAGGGGATCGAGTACCACCGGCACGCGCGGAAAAGCTTCGCGGAACGCCGCGGTCATCTGGGCTCGAAGCTGCCGCTCCTCGCGCAGCTTGAGCAAGGTATCGACATTGAGCGCGGCGATCCACGCCAGCGCGAGCGCGGCGGCCAGCACGGCGGGCACGCGCCAGGCGCGCCAGTCGGCCATGCGTGGCGCAAATTCATATTGCAGGAGCTCGAGCGCGACTGGCGCGGCGCGGGCGCGATCGGGCGCAACCGAGGCGACAGTCACGCCGAGCGCCGCGGTCCAGGCCGCGCTGTCGCATTCGCCCTCGACTTCGATCGCCGCGGGCCTCGCTGCGCCCGCCTGATCGAGCGCGAGACGCAGTTCCACCGGCGGTTCGGCGCCCCCGGAATAGGAACATGCGATGCCGAGCCGTTCGCCCATGCGCAGGCTCCCGTACGCGCCGCCAGGCCGCAGGCGCCACTTCCCGCGCCCCGCGGCCAGCGTAAGCGGCTCCGGGGTCGCGCTGACGGGCGTGATCCCGAGCCGGCCGAACAACTCGAGGGCGCGCCTGAACAACGCGCGATCGAGCACCGCGAGCGTCGAGCGGCCCGCGCCATCGGGCTTGCCGGCAGCCACGAACACCTGCTCGATTTCACCGAGAAGCATCGGCTCGGCGAGCCCAGGCAGCGCCGCGCGCAGCCGTGCTCCGGAAAGACGCGGCAATGCGGCGTCAAGCAGCAGCACATCGGGTGCCGCGATCACCAGCTCCACGCGCGCGAGCCGCGGCAGCGCGGCAGGCACCGCGGTGCCGCGCTCGCGCACGCGGCGCTCGCCATCGATGACCTCGAAATCGAGCGCGGAGTCCGCGCCGAGCTCGGCGAGCGGGCACAACCTCACGCGCAGCGCGTTCACGTGGCCTCCTGCAGCCACACTGCTTCGACCCGGTTGGCTTCGCGCCTGAGCAGCGCCTGGGTATGCAGCCGCGCGCGCCGGTAGCTCACCGTCCCCTCCACCGAGAAGAACCGCGTCGCCACCGCGATTTCCGCATCGACCGCCTTGAGCTTCAGCTCCGAGAACCGGCTGAGGACATCGGTTCGATCCTTGAAATACGCCCGGTTGCGGCTCGCGGTCAGGCGCCGTGCATCGGCCAGGGCGAGATTCTCGATGCGCGCCGCCAGCACCTCCGCGGGCGCGGTATTCGCGTTGACCGGCGTCGGCTGCGGCAGCACCGTGACAAATGGCCGCAGGCGCTCGATGGTTGCAGCGCTGACGCCCTCCAGCCCGAGGAGATCGTCGATGGTTCCGAGTGCGAGCTCGACCTGCTTGCGCCCGCCTTCGCCCGGCACCGTTGCAAGCACGCGTTCAGCGACACCATCGGCGAGCGACTCGCTGATGCCGACCAGCGCGAACAAGCGCCGCAATACCTCCACCTCACTCGGAATCACGCCTTTCGGCCCGACGAGATTGCGCAGGTTGAATCTTGCCTGCTCGTCCCGGATGGCGCCGGCGAGGTAGATCGGATCGCGCCCGTCGTCCGCGTTCAAAATCGTGTCGGCAAGCGGAACCGCCCATGGCTCCCCGGCATGGTCCACCCTGGAAGTGCGCGCGTCCTCTGTCAGGATGACGCCGGCCCAGTCGATCGCGCCGCGCATGAGCCATTTTGCCTGGGCAAACGAGAGCTCGTTTTCCGCCTGGCGCGCGATGACGCTCTGCCGCCAGAATGCGCCGGTGACCAGCGTTGCCGCCACCGCGACGACGAGCATCGCCATCACCACCGCCGCACCGCGCTCCATCCTGCTTCTCATAGCACAAACACCCGCACGTAGCGTGCGCCGTCGCCAACCTCCACCGCCACTTCGAGCGCGGTCGCGCGGGAGGGCGGCTGCACACGCGCCTCGGTGCTGTCCGCCTGGGACCAGAAGCCCCCGGAGTACGCGCGCACCGAGAGCCGCCGCGCGCCGGGCAGCAGGTCAACGGCGTCGCCTGCCGGCGCGATCGGCAAGCCAGTCCCCGCCACAGATGCGCTGCGCGTCAGCACGGCGTTGGTGATGCGATAGACGACGCGCTGGGCGCGCGCCGGCCCGCCGCCACGGGGCGCAATGCGCACGATCTCGATCGCGACCGCGCCGTCGGCGCCACCATGCACGACGATCGAGGGCGGCAGCTCGGTCGGGGTGGATGGCGGAGGAAGCATGAAATCCGCGGCGCGCTGAGCGATGTCGCGCTCGAGCTGGGATAGCACGCGCAGGACGCGCGAGAGCTCCTCGGTATCGCGGTCGATGCGCTCGCGCTGCGCGGCGACGTAGTCCAGTCCACGCCAGGAGATGACCCCCAACAACCCGAGCAGGCCAATCGCCACCAGCATCTCGACCAGCGTGAAGCCGCGCGTCAGCGGTGCGCCTCGCATGGCTTCAGGTCTCGCGCGGCAGGACGCCGATCAACTCGGCCAGCAGGCGGTCACGGTCCGCCCCCCGGTACACGCGAACCTCGATGCGGCGAAACAGCGGATTCGGTGTCGCCTTCGCTTCCTCGACGCACTCGAGCGGCACCCCTCCCTGCGGACACGCGACGGTGCGGCTGCCGATGCCGGGAAACGCCCGTGCCGCGCGCAGTTCGGCGATGCGGTTCTCGGCGGAGATCTGCGCGAGCAGGCGCAGCTTCAATTCGACGCCCGTATGCGCCATCGTGCCCACCGCGCGCAGGCCCGCGAGGAGCGCCACGGCGACGATCGTGAGCGCGACCAGAGTTTCGATGAGCGTGAAGCCGCGCGCGAGGGGAATTTTCATTTGACCGTCGTCAGGTTGCCGAGAGCGTCGAGAGCGAGCCGTGTTTCGACCTCGGCGGTAGCGATGTGCATCGTCACCGGCTCGAGCAGTGGCTCGCGACCGAACACGACGCGCCCGCCATCGATGCGGTGCACCACGAACGGCCAGGCGCGCTCGCGCAGGACTTCATCGCGCCACTCGCGCCCTGCCTCCTCGTCGAGCGGCCGGAAGCGGTAGCCATTGGTGTCTGCCTCCCACACCAGCGCGCGCCCCGTGATCCGCGTCTCGTCCTGAGCGATGCGAAACAGCGCACCCAGACGCGCAGCTTCCTCCCGCAGCAGGCGGGCCTCGCCGCCCGACACCGAAAGCGCGACCACGGCGGCAGCGATGCCGAGCATCGCGATCACGACCAGGAGCTCGATCAGCGTAAAGCCGGCGCGGCGCATGGTGGGGGCAGGCAGGCTACAGGTCCCAGGAGCCAATGTCGGCGTCCGCGCCGCTTCCCCCGGGCTGTTTGTCGGCTCCGAGGGAAAACACATCGATGTCACCGCGCACGCCGGGGCTGAGATACTGGTAGGGGTTGCCCCATGGATCCCTGGGGATCTTGTCGAGATACTTCTGCCAGTTCGCGGGAACCGGCTCGCCCTGGGGCTTGGTGACGAGCGCGGCGATGCCCTGCTCGTTCGTCGGGTAGCGGCCGTTATCCAGGCGATAGAGCTTCAGCGCCTGCATGATGGCCGCTACGTCCTGCTTCGCCGCCACAGCGCGCGCATCGTCGGTGCGTCCGACTACCCGCGGGACGATCAGCGCCGCGAGGATGCCGAGGATCACGACCACCACCATGATCTCGACCAGCGTGAATCCGCGCGGCCACCGCGAGGACCGGCGTGCGCCGCAGGTCGTTCCTTCCGTCATTTTTCCACCATCACGCGAGTCCCGCGAGGCGCGGGAGTTCGCTTCGTATTATGATTGATTCCCGATGAATCGTCTGCTTTCGAAGCTGCGCGACCGGGCCTGGCCGCGGATCGGCGTCTCCAGCGCAACACTCGTGCGCGCGTGCACGATCGTCCTCGTCCTGGCGCTGGTGGCAACGATCACCGGCTGGGTGCTGGAATTCACCGCGCGGCGAACGCCGTCAGAGCTTGTGCGACCCGTCGCAGTGGGAGATTCCGCCCCCCGCTCCCAGGCCGCGGACATTGCGCCGGTCGCTTATCTCTTCGGCGCGCGGCCGGGCAGCGACGGCAGCGACATCCGGCTGGTCGGCGTCATCGCGCAGGGCACGCGCGGCCGCGGCATCGCGCTCCTCGCGGTGGACGGCCGGCCGCCGCTCGCGCTGCGCGCCGGAGAGGAAATCGCGGCGGGCGTCATGCTCGCCGAAGTTCGCGCCGACCGGGTGGTGGTCAGCCGCTCGGGCGCTGTTCAGGAAATCCGGCTGCCCGCGAAGCCCGCGCCGGGCGGGATCGTCAAGGTGCGTTGAAGCCCGACGATCGGCCTCGATTCGTCACTAGACGTTGCTTAGTGACCCGCATGGCCGGGAAGCCGTTTACCGGCGCGTTGCCTTCGCCAGCACGCCTTCGATCGTGCCCGCGACTGCCGCCTCGTAGCCGCGGATGAAATCCAGGGTCTCCTTCGAGGCGATGCGGTGCTTCTTCATGAATTGGTCCCGCGAGGGCTTGATCTTGTCCACGCGCCTGAAGAACTCGACGGTGCGCCTGAGATCGCGGCCGAGCGCGATGTA
>DATICE010000216.1:0-9621 GCA_035456985.1 Burkholderiales bacterium
GAGGCCATGCGCCCCTTGTGCGCCTCGCGCTCGCCGTAGACGTTGAAATAGCGCAGCCCGGCGATCTGCGCGGTGCGCTCCTCGTAGCGCCTCCGCACCAGCTGGTCGAACAGGAACTTCGAGTAGCCGTAGATGTTGAGCGGTGCCTCGCACTCGCGCGCCTCGCGGAACTCGCGGCTCGCTCCGTAGATCGCGGCGGACGAGGCGTAAATGAGGTGAACCTCGTCGCTGATGCACCAGTCGAGGAGCCGCCGCGAGTAGCGATAGTTGGCGTCCATCATGAGCCGGCCGTCGGTCTCGGTGGTGTCGGAGCAGGCGCCCTGGTGCAACACGGCGGAGAGCTGCCCGTCGAAATCCCCGTTCTCGAGGCGCTCGATGAACTCGTCCTTGTCGAGGTACTCGGAGATGTCGCAGTCGGCGAGGTTCGCGAACTTGGAGCCGTCGCTGAGATCGTCGACGGCGACGATGTCGGTGATACCACGGTCGTTCAGCGCTTTCACCAGGTTGGAACCTATGAATCCCGCCGCTCCCGTCACAACGTAGGACATCTTATTTCTCCCCGAACAGCTCTTTGGGTGTCACGACGGCGGTACCGAACTTGCCCACCTTGATGCCGGCAGCACGGTTGGCGAGCCTCACCGCGTCCGGCAGTCGCGCACCGCATCCCAGTGCAACGCCCAGCGTCGCGATGACTGTGTCGCCGGCACCGGTGACGTCGGATACTTCACGCGCTTCCGTGGCGACATGCAGCCGCTTGCCGTCCTCGAACAGCGTCATGCCTTGCGCGCCGCGCGTGACCAGCAATGCCCGGGCGTCGAGCTTGCGCCGCAGCTTCTGTGCCCGATCCGTCATGTCTCGCTCGTTCTTCCAGGCGCCCGCCACCTGGCGGAATTCGGACTGGTTGGGAGTGATCAGCGTCGCGCCCCGATAGCGTGAATAATCCTCGCCTTTCGGATCGACCAGTATCGCCTTGCCGGCCCGCCGCGCCAAGCTGATCATTTTCACGATATGGGTCAAGCCGCCTTTGCCGTAGTCGGAGAGAATCACGACGTCGGTATCGCTCAGCATCCCCTCGAACTCGCGCAGCGTGCTCGCCAGCACCTCGTGGCTCGGCGCGGTTTCAAAGTCGACCCGCAGCAGCTGCTGCTTGCGGCCCGCGATCACGCGCAGCTTAACGGTGGTTTTAATTCCGCGGTCGTGGTGTAACCGGGGATGAACTCGTTCGCGCTTGAGCAGGCTTTCCAGCCGTGCCCCCGGCTCATCCGCGCCTACGACGGACAAGAGCGTTACCCGAGCTCCCAGCGCGGCCGCGTTGCGCGCCACGTTGGCGGCTCCGCCCGCGCGCTCCTCCTCATGATCGATCCTGACGATCGGCACCGGCGCCTCGGGAGAAATGCGCTCGACTTCGCCGATCCAGTAGCGGTCGAGCATGGCGTCGCCCACGACCAGAACGCGCGCCTTCTTAAGGGATGTGAGATTCATCTATCCTGTCTCATCGTCGCCGGATGAACGGCGCAGCGCGTCCGTTCGAACCGGGGGAGTTAAAGCAGCGGTCAATTCCGTCTGCCTTGACCGAAATTCTAACCCCGCGGGCATTCATCCCGCGATTTCGGCGTTGATGGCACGCAGGGCCCCGAGCGGATCCGGCACGCGTGTGATCGGGCGGCCGATGACGAGATAATCAGCGCCTCCGGCGATCGCCTGGCGCGGCGTGGCAAAGCGCTTCTGGTCGTCCGCCGCCGCGCCCTCCGGCCGGATGCCCGGCGTCACCAGCCAGAAACCGGCGCCCAGCTGCCGGCGCAGGGCTGCCGTCTCGTGCGCGGAGCACACCACTCCGTCGAGGCCACACGCCTGGACGAGGCGCGCGAACCTCGAAACCGTTTCCTCCGGGTCGCCGGCGAGCCCGATCTCCCCCATGTCCGCCGCGCCGATGCTCGTCAGCAACGTGACCGCGACGAGCTTGGGCGCCGCGCGCCTGCCTGAAAGCGCCGCGCGTGCCGCCTCCATCATGGCGCGCCCGCCGAGCGCGTGCACGTTGATCATCCAGACGCCCAGGTCTGCCGCTGCGAGACAGGCTCCGGCCACGGTGTTCGGGATGTCGTGAAACTTCAGGTCGAGAAACACGCCGAATCCCGATTGCTGGAGCTTTTCCACGAGTGCCGGCCCGGCGGCGGTATAGAGCTCGCTTCCGACCTTCAAGCGGCAGAGCGCCGGGTCGAGCCGGCGGGAGAGCGCCAAGGCGCCCTTCGCATCGGGAAAGTCGAGCGCAACGATGACGCGGGGATTTTTCAAGCCGCCGCCTCCGACAGGTAATCGCAAAACAAGCGCCTCGATGTCGGCGGCCCACCGGCCTTCGCGGGTCGCATCCCCGCAAGCGGGGCCCCTGCTCCGCCGCTCATACCGGTATCTTCGCCTCCTCAGTGCGGCGCGGCGAGTAGGTCTCCCATTCCGCGCACCCCGGGCAGTGCCAGTAGTACTGGCGGGCGCGGAAGCCGCAGCTGTCGCACTTGTACATCGCAAGGCTGCGCGTGTGCTGGTTGACGAGCTCCTTCACGAGCTCCAGGTCGCGGCGGCGGTCCTGCGGCGCCTCCAGCATCTGGGCCTCGAGGAGCTTGTCGAGCCCGAGCAGCGTCGGCATGCGCCGCAGCTCGTCCCGCGCGAGCTTGTAGGCCGGCTCGCTGCCCTGGGTCTCCAGCATCCCCTGGAACACCACGTTGAGCAGATCGAGCGACGGGTATTTCGCCAAATAGCCGCGCAGCAGGTTTACACCTTCCTCGAGCCTGCCCAGTTGCTTGTAGGCGTTGAAGATCCGCTCCGCGACGAGGGCGAGGTACTGCGGGTTCTGGCCCTCGATGCGGTTCCACGCCTCGATCGCGGCCTGTGGGCGCTTGGCCGCAATCTCGAGGTCGCCGAGCAGCATGTTGGCGCGCACGCACAGGCGGTGATGGGCGAGCGCCTGCTCGAGATGCGGGCGCGCCGCCTCGGGGCGGGACTGCATCAGCTCGTTCAGTGCCAGCTCGCAGCGGAAATTTGCGATCTCCTTCTGGTGCGAGCGGCTGGTGACGGTCTCGAGCTTTCCGGCAATGCCAATCGCCTTGTGCCAGTCCTTTTCCTGCTCGTAAATCTCGAGGAGGAAGCGCAGCGCCTGCTCGGCGTAAGAGGTGCCCTCGAGCTTGAGGAAATGCTCCTCGGCGCGGTCGAGAAGCCCCGCCTTGAAGTAATCCTGTGCCAGCTCGTAGAGCGCCATGAGCTTTTGTTCCGCGGCGAGATCGAGCCGCTCTACCAGGTTCTGGTGCATGCGGATCGCGCGCTCGACCTCGCCGCGGCGGCGGAACAGCCCCCCCAGCGCGAAGTGAAGTTCGACGGTCTGGGGATCGACCTTGACGACCTCGATGAACGCCTCGATTGCCTTATCCGGCTGCTCGTTCAGCAGGAAGTTGAGACCCTTGAAATAGGACAGCGGGAGCGCCCGCGACTCGCGGAGCAGCTGCCGGATATCGACGCGCGCAGCGAACCACCCGAACGCGAAGAACACCGGCAGCACGAGCAGCCACCAGTACTCAATTTCCATGACCCACCGTCATTTCTTTTCTGCCGCGTCGGGACGGGTAGATTTTATCTCCAGCTCGCGCCTGAGGGCGCCAACGTCCCGGCGCTGCCGGAGGAGCCGCGGCAACACGGCGAGGAGGCCCAGGACGATCCCGGCGAAGAAGGCAACCAGCAGCACGAAGATGAGGGGCGATTGCCATTCCCAGCCGGGGAGGTAGCGCACCGTCACGGTCTCGGTGTTCCTGACCGCGAAGGTGAGCACCAGCAGGAACAGGGCGAGCTTCAGTAGCAGCAGGAGGATGCGCATGGCCGGCGGGAACTTTCGGGAGCTCGTTTCGGCAATTTCGGCGTAGGATAAAAAAGGCGGCACGATCTTTCGATGATGCCGCCCGCGGACGAACGCTGCCGGTAGGAATGTTCGCTATTTCTTGACGTCCACACGCTCGCGCAGTTCTTTCCCCGCCTTGAAGTGCGGCACGTACTTGGCCGGCACCTGCACCTTCTCCCCCGACTTGGGATTGCGCCCGGTGCGCGGCGGCCGGTAATTGAGACCGAAGCTGCCGAAGCCGCGGATCTCGATCCTCTGTCCCTGCGCCAGGCTCTTCCCCATGGCATCGAGGATCATCTTCACCGCGAGCTCCGCGTCCTTCGCCACCAGCTGCGGGTAGCGCGCCGCCAGCTTTGCGATCAACTCGGATTTGGTCATGGTGCTTCCTTATTGTTGGGTATTCGCCACGTCGAGCTTGGCCTTCAGCAGCGCGCCGAGGCTGGTGGTGCCGGGGCTCGCCTGCTTCTCCGCCGCGAGCTTCTTCATGGTTTCGGCCTCCTCCGCCAGGTCCTTCGCCTTGATCGACAGGTTGATCGTCCGGTTCTTGCGGTCGATGTTGATGATCATCGCCGAGACCTTGTCGCCTTCCTTCAACCGGGTGCGGATGTCTTCCACTCGGTCGCGCGCGACTTCCGACGCCCTCAGATAGCCCTCCACCTCGCCCTCGAGCTGGATGACCGCGCCGCGCGCATCGATCGATTTCACGAAACCGTTGACCAGCGAATTCTTCTCGTGCGTCTGTATGAATCCGTTGAAGGGATCGCCCTCGACCTGCTTGATGCCGAGGGAAATGCGCTCGCGCTCGACATCGATCGAGAGCACCATGGCCTCGACCTCCTGGCTCTTCTTGTAATCGCGCACCGCTTCCTCGCCCGGCTTGCCCCACGAGAGATCGGACAGATGCACCAGTCCGTCGATCCCGCCGGGCAGTCCGATGAAGATGCCGAAGTCGGTGATCGACTTGATCGCGCCCTTCACCCGGTCGCCCTTCTTGAAGTTCATCGCGAACTCTTCCCACGGGTTCGGCAGGCACTGCTTCATGCCGAGCGAGATGCGGCGCCGGTCCTCGTCGATCTCGAGCACCATGACCTCGACTTCGTCGCCCAGCTGCGTCACCTTGGACGGGTGGACGTTCTTGTTGGTCCAGTCCATTTCCGAGACGTGCACCAGGCCCTCGATGCCGGCCTCGATCTCGACGAATGCGCCGTAGTCGGTCAGGTTGGAGACCTTGCCGAAAAGGCGCGTGCCGGTCGGATAGCGGCGGGAGATCCCTACCCAGGGATCCTCGCCGAGCTGCTTCATGCCGAGGGAGACACGGTTCTTCTCCTGGTCGAACTTGAGCACCTTGGCCTCGACTTCGTCGCCTACCGTGAGGATCTCGGAGGGATGCTTGACGCGGCGCCACGCGAGATCGGTGATGTGCAACAGCCCGTCGATGCCGCCCAGGTCCACGAACGCACCGTAGTCGGTGATGTTCTTGACGATGCCCTTGACGACCTTCCCTTCCTGCAGGCTCGCGAGCAGCGCGTCGCGCTCGGCGCCCTGCGTGGCCTCGAGCACCGCGCGGCGCGACACGACGACGTTGTTGCGCTTGCGGTCAAGCTTGATGACCTTGAAATCCATCTGCTTGTTTTCGTAGGGGCCGGTGTCCTTGACCGGGCGTATGTCCACCAGCGAGCCCGGCAGGAAGGCGCGGATTCCGTTCACCGTGACGGTGAGCCCACCCTTGACCTTGCCATTGATGATGCCGGAGACGACGCTGCCCTTCTCGAGCGCTTCTTCCAGCTCGTGCCAGGCGGCGAGGCGCTTCGCCTTATCACGCGAGAGCCGGGTTTCCCCGTGGCCGTCTTCCAGTGATTCGATCGCGACGCTGACGAAGTCGCCGGTCTTGACCTCGACCTCGCCGCGGTCGTTACGGAATTCCTCGATCGGGATGTAACTTTCTGATTTCAGGCCGGCATTGACGACGACGAAGTTGTCATCGGCCCGGACCACTTCTGCGGTAATGACCTCGCCGACCCGCATTTCCTTGCGGGCGAGACTCTCTTCGAACAGCGCGGCGAAATTTTCGGTGGGGACTGCGGGGGATTGCGCTTTCATCATTCAGATTCAGAGTGTTGGAGTTGCCCGCCGTAACAGCGGGGTTGGTTGATCAAGTCCTGAAACGGGGTGCGTTTCAGGACGCCCTTGGTGCCTGTCGGTAGAGCGCCAGCACCTGCGCTGTCGCATCCGCCGCCGATATGTTCGTGGTGTCTATCAGGACGGCGTTCGCGCTCTTCTGCAGGGGTGCCGTGGCACGCATCGTATCGCGCTTGTCGCGTTCCCGGATATCCTGCAAAAGGGCCGCCATAGTAGCATCAATTCTTTTTTCCATCAACTGTTTATAGCGCCGTTCCGCCCGCGCCTCCAGGCTCGCCGTAAGGAAGATTTTGAGCACGGCATCGGGGAACACTACCGAGCCCATGTCGCGCCCGTCGGCCACCAGCCCGGGGGGCTTTCGGAAGGCGCGCTGGCGTGAAAGCAACGTTTTTCTGACCCCTGGGAAGGCAGCGACCCGCGACGCCGCGGTGCTCACGGCGTCCGCAAGCAGGGCGTTGGTGACGTCGCGGCCGTCAAGCGTCACCGTATCGCCCCTGAATTCCGCTCTGAGATTCAAAGTGATATCCGAAAGTGTTGATTCGTCGTCGAGGTTTGCGCCGGCTTCGAGGGCGGCCATTGCCACTGCGCGGTAGAGCGCGCCGCTGTTGAGGTAGTGGAAGCCGAGGGCGCCCGCCACGCCCCGGGCCACGGTGCCCTTTCCGGAGGCCGACGGGCCGTCGATGGCAATCACCGGGGGCGCGCCAGCCGCCAAGATCAGCGCTCCGAGACCGAGGCCAGCACTTCGAAATACTCGGGGAAAGTCTTCGCGACGCAGCGCGGATCGTTGATGCGGACCGCGACCCCGCCCAGCGCCGCGAGCGAAAAGCACATCGCCATGCGATGGTCGTCGTAGGTATCGATCGACGCGTTAGGCGTCAGGCGGGAGGCGGGAGGTGTAATCTTCAGGAAGTCCCTGCCCTCTTCGACCCGCGCGCCCAGCTTGCGCAGCTCGGCGGCCACGGCGGCGATGCGGTCGGTCTCCTTCACCCGCCAGCTGCCGATGTTGCGCAGCGTGCTCGTGCCGTCCGCAAACAGCGCGGTCACCGCAGCGGTCATCGCCGCATCGGGGATATCGTTGAAATCGGCGTCGATCGCTTTCAACCTGCCGCGCTGCGCCGACTCCGGCCTGGCGCCCGCCTCGATCCAGTTATCGCCCATGGCAATGCTCGCCCCCATGCGCTCCAGTGTCCCGGCGAAGCGCACGTCGCCCTGCATGCTGGCACGCCCGACGCCTTCGACGCGCACCGGCCCGCCCCCGGAGAGCCCGCTGATGGCGCCGGCCGCGAGGAAATACGACGCCGACGACGCGTCACCCTCCACGAAGATCTCGCCCGGACTCGCGTAGCGCGCACCGGCCGGAACCGTGAACGTGGTCCAGCCCTGGCGCTCGACTTGGACGCCGAAGCGTCGCAGGGTGTTCACGGTGAGCTCGACGTACGGCTTCGAAACAAGCTCGCCTTCGACCGCGAGAACGGTTTGCGCGCCGGTGAGTGGAAGCGCGATGAGGAGCCCGGTGACGAACTGGCTCGAAACATCGCCGCGCACGCTTACCCTGCCGCCAGCGCGGATTGAGCCGCGGTGGATTGCGAGCGGAGGGTACCCATTCTTGCGGAGGTACTCGATGCTCGCGCCGAGCTGCCGCAACGCGTCGACCAGCTCGCCGATCGGCCGCTCATGCATGCGCGCGGTGCCGGACAGCCGGTATTCGCCCGCGCACAGCGCCAGCACCGCGGTCAGCGGCCGGAAGGCGGTGCCGGCGTTGCCCAGAAAAAGCTCCGCCTTCTTCTCCGGGAACGCGCCGCCTGCTCCGCGCACCCGGAGACCCCCGGCGCCCGCGTCGTCGCACTTCACGCCCAGCGCCCGCAAAGCCTCGAGCATGACCTGCGTATCCTCCGACTCGAGCAGGTCGCGGATCAGGGTCTCCCCCTGCGCCAGCGCGGCGAGCAGGAGAATGCGGTTGGAAATGCTCTTGGATCCCGGCAGCCTGACCGTGCCGCGAACGCGGCGGATGGGCGCGAGATCAAGATAATCCGGGTTCTTCACCGGCAGTCAGGACGGCTTCTTGACCAGCCACTTCTCGCGCGCGGCGCGCGCGCGCGCGAACAGACGCCTCAGCTCCTGCGCGTCCGCGCGCTCGATCGCCGCCCGCGTCTCTTCGAGCTCGTTCTCGTAGTCTTCCAGCGCCGCGAGCAGTGCGTCGCGATTCGCCACGCAGATGTCGGCCCACATCTCCGGGGAGCTCCCGGCAATGCGCACCGTGTCGCGCAGCCCTCCCGCCGACAGGCCGAAGAGCCGCGCCGGACCGGGCCGCCCCGCGAGCATGTTGACGAGCGCGTACGCGATCACGTGCGGCAGATGGCTCACCGCCGCGAGGATCGCATCGTGATCGCTGGCTTCGAGGCGCACGACGCGCGCCCCGCAAGCCTCCCACGCGCGTCGGACCACGGTGACCACCCCCGGGGCGGTTCCGGCTTGCGGCGTGAGAATCACGTTGCGGTTTTCGAACAAGCCGGCAAAAGCGGCACGCGCACCGCTTCTCTCGGTGCCCGCGACCGGGTGTGCCGGCACAAACCGGGCGCGGCGCGCGCCGAGGAAGCGCTGCGCGCAGGCGATGACGTCGCGCTTGGTGCTGCCCGCGTCGGTGATCACCGCATGGGCCGGGAGATACGGAGCGATGGCACTCATCACCGCCGGCATCTGGCCGACCGGGGTCGCGAGGAGCACCAGATCTGCATCGCGCACCGCCTGCGCCGGGTTCCGCGACGCTTCGTCGATTACCTTCAGCCTCAACGCGTCGGCCAGGTTGCTGTGCGTGCGCCCGACACCGACGACACGCCGCACCGCGCGTGCGCGCTTGAGGGCGAGCGCGAACGAGCCGCCGATCAGCCCCACGCCGATCACGACCAGTTTTCCAATCCTCAGCTTGCCTGCCATGTTCTCTAACGAAGCGCGCGCTCGAGCGCGGCGAGGAACCGCGCATTTTCCGATTCGAGCCCGACGGTGACGCGCAGGTGCTGCGGCATTCCGTAGCTCGCGATCGGTCGCACGATCACGCCCGCCTGCAGGAGCTTCCGGTAGACGCCCGCTGCGTCCTTGACCCGGAAGCTCACAAAGTTGCCATGAGACGGAATGTACTCGATCTCGAGCCGCCTGAAGCCGTCCGTCAGCTGGTGCATGCCCAATTGGTTGAGATCGAAGCTCTCGCGCACGAAGGCGGCGTCCTCGAGCGCGGCGGTCGCTGCGGCGAGCGCAACGCTGTTGACGTTGAACGGCTGGCGCACGCGGTTCATCAGGTCGGCGACGCCGGCCTCGGCAAGCGCGTAGCCCACGCGCAGCCCCGCCAGGCCATAGACCTTGGAGAAGGTCCGCGTCACCACCAGGTTCGGAAAGCGCGCGAGCCAGCCAATCGTATCCGAGCGGTTCTCCGGCAGCAGGTACTCGTTATAGGCCTCGTCCAGCACCACCAGCAGCTCGCGCGGCAGACCGGCGATGAAATGCTCCAGCTCTCGCGCCGGGACCAGGGTCCCCGTGGGATTGTTGGGATTGGCGATGAAAACGAGGCGGGTTCCCGGAGTAACCGCGCGCCGCATCGCGGCGAGATCGTG
>DATICE010000217.1:0-19977 GCA_035456985.1 Burkholderiales bacterium
TGCCCGTGTCCCCCCATCATGTGCGCCCCGCAGCCGAAGCGCATCATCAGGAAGAACAGCACGCCCCAGAAGAGCAGGGTGCCGAGGCTTTTCAGGCTTTCCGCGTCCATCATGTTCTCCTGTGATGCCTGAGGATCGCTCGGGGGCGATCGTGTCGTCTTGTGCTCAGGCCTCGAGGTCGCGCTTCTTCTGCTCGAACTCCTCGCGCCCGATTTCCCCGCGCGCGTAGCGCTCCTTGAGGATGTCGAGCGCGCTTCTTACAGGCGTCTGGCCGCCTCCCGGGGAACCGCTCGCGATCCACCTCACCAGAATGACAATGCCAAGAATGATGAGCACCCAGAACAGCACCATGCTGATCATCCCAAACCCCATTCCCCATCCGTAGTCGTAGCCGCCCCACATCAGCGTTCTCCTTTCACTTGAGCTGCCATCGGAACGAACGCGGCCCTGATTCGCCCGAGCGCTGTATCTGCAGCTCGATCGACTTGGGTTGCGGTGAGATCGCGTTGAACTTGAGCGTGCCAGAGCGGTGGTGGCCGCCGGGGCCCGCGCCTTCCCACTTGACGGGCAGATGCCGGCTGCCCCTGTCGTCGAGCAGGGCCGCAATCTTGACCAGGTCGTCGCTCAGGTCCTGCGAGTGGGTATCGAGGACTATCTTGAAGTCCCAACTCTTCGCGCCCGGAGTGAGATTCTGCGGAGCGACCGCCACGGTAACGCCAGCAGCGCTGCTGCGTTGCGCGGCCAGTTCGGCGGCGAAAACGCCCGCCGCGAGCAGGGCAAAGGTGATTATCGAAAAAGCAGTCAGGCGTGCGCGCATTGGGCGTGCTCCTTGGTGGCGTTCCAGAGTTTGTTGCCAATGTAGGCGATGCCGGCGGCGTTGAACGCGAGGCCGACCCAAAAGAACTCCACCTGATACTGAGTCGCGAGCGTGACGAGGCCGGTGGCGCCAAGCACCGGTGCGATGTTCACGAGGTAGTGGGCGCAGCATGAGATCATCGCGGCGGTCGACGTGGTGCCGGACGCCGCCATCACGGTACGTGCGTCCTTCGACTGGTGCAGCAACTGGCGTAGCTGCACATAAAGCGCGACCTGAAGGCCGAAGCCGGCGGCAAGCGGCAGGATGTAGAACCAGAATTCCGAGAACTGGTCCACGGTGAATTTCCAGCCGGAGACGAGGGTCAGCGCGCCGAAGTACACCGCGAGCAGGGCGCCGAAAGCGACGGCGCCGAAGCCGGTTGGCCTTGCGGCAGGGATGGCGTAGGTGATCATCAGGTTTCTCTCCTGGCGGGTCGCGCTATTCCTGGCTCCACCACGGGGCGAAGCGCCGGAGCTGGCCCCGTTGCTCATTGGTGAGAAGACCGTCGAACTTGTCGCGTGTATCAAGCCGCGCCTGGAAGCTCTGCAGACGCAACTCCTGAAGCTTCTTGTACTGGCTCGTGATGGCGCCGCGGTCGCGCTTCTCGGCGGACAGTAGATTGCGCAGCTTGAACGCTTCTTCCCGTGTCTTGCCGGCGAGCTCCCATTGCTTCTTCGCGAGATCCTCATGAATGGCGTTCACCTTGTTCCACTGGTCGGGCGAGAGGTTGAGCGCGTAGAGCATGCCGTAGCCCATGCCGCCCCCCATCATTCCCGGTCCCATGCCGTAGCCGGGTCCGTAGCCACCACCGCCGGGGCCGTAGCCGCCCATCATCCCGCCCATCATTCCACCCATCATCCCGGGGCCCATGCCGTAGCCAGGGCCGTAGCCACCGCCTCCGGGGCCGTAGCCGCCCATCATGCCGGGGCCCATGCCGTAGCCATAGCCGGGTCCATAACCGCCGCCCGGCCCTGGGCCGTAATCGCCCATCATTCCCGGACCCATGCCATAACCACCCTGCCCGTGGGCAAGCGCCGGGCCGGCGAGGGCCAAGGCCCCGGTCAGGGCCGCGGCGATCAATGATTTCCGAAGAGTCATGCCTTTCATGAAAAGCTCCTTGTGCAAAATTTGAATCGAATAAGCCATGCTTGTTCGCGGTCACTGGTTAGAGTGGTGCAATCCGAGGCAGCTGCGGAACGCCGCGAATTGACTTGAACCGGGCCGCGGAGCGCCGCCCGGTGCGTTCTCAACTGCGGAAACTGCCGAACAGGAAACGCGGATTGGGTAGAGGTGGTGCGACGGCCGGAGCAGACGAGACACGCGTAAAGACCGCGCGCGGCTGGAGGCTCGTATATCCCGCCGCCAGCTCCGGGTTCTCTTCACCGCGCGGCGGGGTCGTGTCGACCGATCCCGAGGCGGGATCCAAGTGATGGCAAAAGATTTCCCGCCCGCCGAATCGGGCGGTGCATTCGCCTTTCTCGCTATTGCCGGTTATCGTGCTTACGCTGCTGCTTGCGGTCGCGAAGCCCCCCGGTGATATCCCGTTCGCGCGTGCTTCGGCGGGCACGCCAAGAGCAATGACGGCGGCCGTGACGACGGTCGCGGCTAGCGTGATGAAAGGAAAGAGCTTTCTCCGCATGGGACAGAACTTAGCTTACGCCGGCCATCTCCATATTGATGCAGATCAATCCACCCGACACCCGGACCGGTTTGCGCCAACCGGCACAACAACAAAGACAGCTTCGGCCACGGTTTGTTTCCAAGGTGAATTTGTGGGCCTTCAACGCCCTGGCCGCTCCCGCGTCATCTCGAGCTGCGCCTTGCGGATGCTCGGCGGCCAAGATGACTTGATGTACGCGAGGACGGACCAGATTTCCTCGTCGGTCAGGACCCCGCCGAAGCCGGGCATGTCGCTCTGATAGCCGGGGGGCGCGTACTTGCCGGGCACGAGACCTTGGCGGGTGATACCGAACAGCACGGCATCCGGGTGATGCCACGTATGTCCTGAGACATCGTGAGGCGGTGCTGGCATGCGACCGGTCGGCAGCTTGTCCTTCCAGTTGGGATGGCCTTCGAGCTTTGCGCCGTGGCAGGAAGCGCAATGCCGATCGTAGACCGGTTTCCCGCGGGCGACCTGCTGCGAGTTTTCGGGATCGGCCAGAGATCGATCTTCCGATTGGAGCGCGACGATAATCGTGGCAACAAGAAACGCGAACGCTGCTGCGAGCAGCCCGAGCCCGATCCTGTTGCGCGTCGTGTTTGCCATGCCCTCTGCCACGCGGCGGCGTTCAGCGGCGTTTCGCGTGTCTGCGCGACCCTACTTTATCCCGGTAATCACGTAGCTCCGGCCGTTGTAGGTAAGGTCGAATTCAACTTTTTGCAGCGGCTGCAGTTTCGCCAGCTGGCGCCCATCCTTGACGGTATAGGTCATCGTCATGGCCCCCATGTTCAGTGCCGGGAGCGGCCCATGCTTGATTGTGACCGCGCCCTTGTCCCGGTCGATTTGCTGTATCAACCCGGTGCCCTTCGCGGTTTTCTCGCCCGCGGCGGGGGCTGTCATCCCGTGCTGCCCCATGGAGTCCTGCTGCGCAAAAGCGCCGCCGGCGGCACCAGCTGCGAAAAATATGACCAAGAAAACGCGTTTCATGTCGAGCTCCTTTCCGTTGAATTGACGAATTGTGATGCGAGTTCTTTCTACGCCTTCACTTTGTAGCCGATCATCATCCCGGTGTCCTCGTGCTCCAGATTGTGGCAATGGAACATGTAGGTCTGGTCGCCGGGAAACGGATGACCGAAGTCGAGCGCGATGCGCACCGACTCCCCCGGCCACACCAGCACGGTGTCGAGCAGGCCGAGGTCCTGCGGCAGGAGCCCGTTCTGCCGGGAGGCGAGGCCCTTGATCTGCGCCGGACTGTCGCGCCGTTCGAGCACCCGGAATTGGAAGCCGTGGATGTGCATCGGGTGCGGCATGCTGGCGCGGCTGTTCTGCAACAGCCAGGCTTCGCGCGCGCCGCGCTGCGCGGTGACCGGGGTTTCCCGCATGTCGAAGCGCCAGCCGTTGATGTTCCAGTTGCCCTTGCCGTCGTGGCCGAGCGTGAGGCGTCGCGGCTCTCCGGTCGGTGACGCAGGACCCGGCAGCCGGGAGAGCTGCGACGGGATCTGCCTCGCGTATTTCGGGGACGCCTTGACATTGATCTGCAGCAGTCGCAGTTCCGCGCCGTCAGGCAGCGCGCCGGCCGCGGCATGCGCGGCGTGATCATCCGCGGCCCCGGCCCGAGGTTTGCCGGTTTTCTCATCGGCCGATTCGTTGTGCATCGGGTCGAAGGCGAGACTCTTGAGGAACACGGGCTCGTTCCCGGATGCGGCGCGCAGGTCGAGCAGCACGTCCAACCGTTGCGCCGCGCCGATGAAGGCCTCCCGCACCTTCTGCGGTTGCTCCAGCAGGCCTCCGTCGGTGCCAATGAGGTAATAATCGAGCAGTCTGCTGCCTTGCGCGAAGCCAAGCCGGTAACTGCGGGCATTTGAGCCGTTCAGGACGCGGAAGCGATAGATTCGGCGGGCGGCGTCGAGGTAGGGCCGTGCTGTGAGGTTTATCAGTACTTCCTCGCCCAGAAATCCCATGAACTTGTAATCACGCGACGGCTGGTATTGGAGCCTGCCCTCGAAGTCGAAGCTGCGGTCCTGTATCACCAGGGGAATATCGGTGACGCCGAGCGTGAGATCGAGCGCACGGGCGAGCTTTTCCTCGTCGTCGTCTTTCACGATGAACAGCCCCGCAAGTCCCTTGTAGGCCTGTTCCGCGGTGAATCCGTACGGGTGAGGGTGATACCAGTAACTGGCGGCGCGATCATGTATTCTGAAAGCGTAGTCGTAAACCTTACCGGGCGCTGCCAGGTAGGTCCCGGTGCCATCGTTTCGATCGTCATTGGTCAGTCCGTGCCAATGAATGATCGTCGGCTGCTTCAGTCCGTTGAGCATGCGCAGCCTTATCTGGTCACCGGGTTGCGCCAGCAGCGTTGGGTTGAGCAGCCGCTTGCCGCCCGCTTCCGCGACATAGGCCCAAAATGGCGACGGAAGCTTGGGCAGGATGTCGAATGTCACCTCGCTGACAGCGAGTTGTTTCACGTCCTTCGCCGGGATTGCCGCGTATAGACCGTCGACGCCTGGAAGGCGCAGGCGGTTGGTGAACTGGGTTGCGGGATCGGAAGCGGCGAGCGCCGCCTCACGCCGCCAGAGAAAACCGCCTATGCTTGCGGCACCTGCGCCCGCAAGGGCAGCCAGGAATTTTCTGCGTGTCGTAATGCTCATGCCTTATCTCGTCGTTGAGTTTCCGCGCCGCGAAAGTGCAATGCGGGCGTATGCGCGCCTTGGGCGCGTTGCGCGAGGATTACCCGCGTACGACGGGGATCAGGCGAGCGGCGGTCGCTGCGGCTGCTCGGGAACGAACAGGTCGTGCAAGGAGCCCGGCGCGAGCGCGCGGACTGGAAACTCGGGCTGCGCCGCTGGTGGCGCGGCAATCGGTGCGGCAGAAACGATGTTATGGCAGCATGGATGATAGGCGAGATCGCCGCCGATGCCGCCATTATCGGACTGGCCGTCACCAGCCGTCGCGCGATCCCCGGCATCCACGGCATGCATGATGTGCGCCCGGAGGTCGCCTTGGCAGAGCAGAACCGACAGCGATGCTGCAATGCCCTGCAACGGCATGACCAATAGCGCCGCCGCCAGCACGAATTTCTTCAGCGACAAAGACATGGAGGTGATTGTAGTGGAAACCGCCGCATACCGCACCGCTCCCTTCCTGACATCGTTCCGTGCCGGGAGTTCCATGCCACTGCGAGCGATTGAATCCAGCTGCGCGTGGCGCGCGTATAAAATCCCGTTGCACGTCCCGGTTGGCAACCGATTGCGGTGACCGTCGAACTGAACGGCAAGTCATCGAGAAAAATCATGACCGGTGCCGCGACGTATTATTGAAAGGAGCTGCACTATGTTTGCCCGACTCATTGCCTTGCCGCTATGGCTGGCCGTCATCGCGGTTTCCACTGTGTCCGCCCAGGACCGGGCGTCCGGGCTCGCCAAGGCCACCTTCGCCGCCGGGTGCTTCTGGTGTACGGAAGAGGCCATGGACAAGGTTCCCGGCGTGATTTCGACCACCTCAGGATATATGGGCGGAATGAGGATGAAACCGACCTACCAGGAGGTTTCCACGGGCGCCACCGGACACGCCGAGGTGGTGCAGGTCGTGTACGACCCGAAGAAGGTGAGCTACGAGCGGCTGCTCGAGCAGTTCTGGGTGAACCACGATCCCACGGTGGTCGACCGCCAGTTCTGCGATGTCGGCTCTCAATACCGGCCTGCGATCTTCTGGCACGACGAGGAGCAGAAGCGGCTCGCCGAGGCTTCCAAGGCGAAGTGGCAGAAGGAAAAACCGTTCAAGCAGCCGATCGTCACTCCAATCGTCAAGGCAGGCGAATTCTGGCCTGCCGAGGACTACCATCAGAACTACTACATGAAGAACCCGGTGCGCTACAAGTTCTACGTCACCGGCTGCGGCCGCTATACGCGCCTGGACGAGCTCTGGGGCAGGTTGAGGAAGTGAGCCGCTAGCGGTAGCTGCGGTAGACGGTCGTCTTGCCGTCGCTCCCGATCAGCAGCACGTCGTAGGGAACACGGCCGCCGCCATCCATGCCGGGCGAGCCCGCCGGCATGCCGGGGACTGCAAGTCCTCGCGCTTTCGGGCGCTCCGCGAGCAGGCGCCTGATTTCGCGCGCGGGCACGTGGCCCTCGATCGCGTAACCCTCGACCACGGCGGTGTGGCATGCCCCGAGCCCGCGCGGTATGCCGTAGCGCGCGCGGTAAGCCTCCGGGTTGCTGACGTTGACTGGCTCCACACGGAAGCCATTCGCTCGCAGATGCCCGATCCACGAGCCGCAACAACCTCAGGTGGCGTCTTTGTAAACCGTGATGGTTTCCGCTGCCGAGGCCACCGCGGGCTGGAGGATCAGCGCCGCAGCCAGTGCAATTGCCTGCAAGATCGGTTTCACGTGTTGGCTCCTTTGACTACGCAGTACCGCATGCAGGCTTATTAGACGGCAACGCGGGTGCCCGGGGATTGATCTAGGTCAAACGCCACCAGCAATGGCCGGGCAAAATTCCGCGGCGGCCCGCGGGGCTTGCAATAATACCGGTGTCACGGGATTCGAAGTCGCGGAGATGCTCAGGACTTGCCCAGCTGGAAGACGAGAAAATACTGGTTGGGCAGGAAGGCGTGTTCCTGCGCCAGCGCATAGCCTGCGCGCTTGAGTTCATCCTTCACGCGCGCAGGGGCTATGCGAGCGCTCTGCGGCGGGCCAACCGGTGAGTCCATGCGAAAGTCGATGACGGCGATGCGGCCACCGGGCTTGAGCGATTTCTGCAACTGGCGAAAGTAGCGCTCGCGGTCCCCGACGTGGTGGTACACGTCGACCAGGATGATCAGGTCTGCCTTTTCCGGCAGGCGCGGGTCGTCGGGGGCGCCCGCCACCGCGGTCACGTTCTTGAGCCCTTCGCGCTTTGCGCGCTCGGCCAGATACTTCACCATGTCGGGCTCGATATCCACGCCATAGACCCGGCCCTTGGGCGTCATGTTTGCGAGGCGCACCGAGAAGTAGCCGGTGCCGGAGCCGATGTCGGCAATGACCGCGTCCGGCTTCAGCGCCAGCGCCTGGATCACTTCATGGGGCTTCTGCCACGCGTCGCGCTCGGGATCATCGAAGACCTTCGCCCAATGTTCCGCGCCGCCGAAGCTGTGCTGGCGGGTGTGCGGTGCCTGTGCGACCGCCGACCCGGTCAGCAATCCTGCGAATGCGGAAAGTACCAGGGCTGCCGTAACGGATGAAATCCGTTTCATTCTTACGCCTCCAATGCGCGTTGCATGTTTCAGTATATCAACGTGATTGCCCGGTTGCGGCAGCAGGCGCCTGGGGTGCCCGCACGGTGCCTCGCCCTATGCCGGCGCGCGGGCCCATTGCCATGCGCGACATCATTCCTCGCATCATCGCCACTGGGCCCTCCTGCGCGAGCTCCGTCACCTCCGCCGCATGGCCCTGAAGCGCCGCCACGACCTTGGCATCAGTCGATGTGCGCGTGACGACAGATCCCTTCTCGGTCATTTCGACGACGGACTCGATCTTGTCCCGGTTCTCGAACAGCACCGGCAGCGTCGTGCTGAAAAGGTTGAACTCGCGCCCATCTTTCAGGCGCTGCGACATGCTCGCGACGTGAGCCTTGATCGTTTGCGCCACCTTCGGGTCGTCGGATTCGGTGACGGTCTTGATGCCGTTCGGGAGATTGGTCACCGTGCGCTTGATCTTCGTGTGATTCGTCAGCAGGTCCTGCACCAGGGCCATGTCGGCGGACGAACCTTCGTCCTGCCGCGTCAGCATATGGACCGCGCCCGCCATCGGGCTATGGCCACCCGCCGCCTCGCCGTGATCCATGCCCTGCATCATTCCCATCCCGCGCATCATCCCCATGCCGTGCATCATCCCGGGCCCCATCCCGTGGGACTGCGCGAGGGCCACGCCGGATGCCAACCCGAGCGCCGCAATCATTCCAAGTGCCCACTTGCTCGAACGCTTCATCTCTGGACTCCTCTGATATCAGAACGCGATCGGGGCGGGTTTCCCCGCCCCGGTTTCAGACAGCAAGCCGACTAGTTCGTTGCCGGCCCCTGAGGCGCGGCGCCGGTGCGCGGACCGAAGCCGGCATGCGGACCGCGGTGCGCGGGCAGCGTGATGCCCTTTTCACGGGCGCGCCTGTCCACCTCGGCGCGATGCTCCTCGGCGATCTTCACACGTTCCTCGAGCGTGGCGGCATTGCGCATCTTCTCGATCAAGGCGCTGCGCTCTTCCGGCGTCGTGAGCTGCTGCCCGACGCCTTGACCGGCCGCGCCGCCCATGACGCCCTGCCTCGGGCCGCCCGTCATGCCTTGGCCCCAGGCGCCGTGCCGCCCGCCCGCCATTGCGCCGTATTGCGCGCCGCCCTGCATGTGCGGGCCCATGCCCGCAGCCATCTGCCCTGGATCAGCGTTAGCCGAGGTGACCGCGATGCCGAGGCCCAGCGCGGCGACCAAACCCGCTGCGAGTTTGTAGGTCTGATTCATGATCCTTTCCTTTCTCGAATGGTTGAACAAGAACGATCCCAGCGGTATCCATTGAACCACCGAGTTGTAAGCGGCTTATGTCAGGGAGCGGGACTTTTGTATCGCAGCCTTGCAGAGGTCGACCTTGTTACACTGCGTTACAATTTTTTCGCCGCGTGCCGGCGGCTTGCGGTATACACCCGCCATGACGAAGCAGGACCTTATCCTGATTGTCGATGACGACGCGGAGATCCGCAGCCTGCTGCGCGACTATCTGCAGAAGCACGGCTACCGCGCCACGGTGGTCGCGGACGGGAAGGGGATGCACGCCGCGTTGGAGGCCGCGCGGCCGGACCTCGTTGTGCTCGACCTGATGCTGCCGGGCGAGGACGGATTCAGCCTGTGCCGCGCGTTGCGTGCCCGTTCCGACCTGCCGGTCATCATGTTGACCGCGCGCGGCGAGGAAACCGACCGCATCGTGGGACTGGAGATGGGGGCCGACGATTACCTGGCCAAGCCCTTCAATCCACGAGAGCTGCTGGCGCGGATCCGCAGCGTGCTGAGACGCGCGCGGTCGCTACCCGAGAATCTCGCGCCGGAGACGGTCAGCGCGTTCCGGTTCGGGGGCTGGACGCTCGATGCCAATACGCGCAATCTCACCGCGCCGGATGGCGTGGTGGTTCCCCTGAGCGGCACGGAGTACAAGCTCCTCCGGATATTCCTCTCGCACCCGAACCGCGTGCTGACGCGCGACCAGTTGATCGAGCTCATGAGCTCGCGCGATGCCGCCGCTTTCGACCGGGCCATCGACGTCCAGGTGAGCCGCCTGCGTCACCGGCTGCGCGAGGACGGGCGCGAACCCGCGATCATCAAGACCGTACGCAGCCAGGGCTATGTCCTCGCGGCGCCCGTGGACATCGTGAGCTGATGCGTCTCGCTCCGCGCTCCCTGTTCAGCCGCCTGGTGCTCGTCCTGCTCGCCGGGCTGGTCGTCGCGCAACTCGTCAGCTTCGCCATTCACATGCACGAGCGCGGCGAGTTGCTGTCACAGGCGAGCGGCATGCAGTCGGCGCAGCGCATCGCGGATATCGCCCGGTTCCTGGATCCACTCGACGCGAAAGAGCGTCGCGCCATCGTTAAGGTCCTCAGTGCACCCCCGCTCACGATCAGCCTCGATCGGGGCCCGCTGCCTGCAGGCGCGGGAGAACCGGGGGAGGGGCCTCAAGGTGCGCTGTTCGCGGCCATGTTGCGCCGGTTCCTGGGCGACCGCTTACAGGTCGTGTCGGCGGGAGTCGACTCGCGCGCCGTGGCGTTTGAGCCCGGCATGAGTTACGGCTTCAAGGGCGCCAAGATGCACGGCGAATGGCCGGCGTCCAAGGGTGCGATGCGCGCGGCGGCGCAGTCCGGGATCTCGTTCGTCGCCCAGGTTCGGCTGAGCGATGGGACTCTCGCCACGTTCGATTCGCGGCAGCCGGCGCAGACCGAGGGCTGGCCATACCGCCTGTTGCTGAGCCTTGCGGTACTCCTTGCCGCGGTGGTCGCGGTTTCACTCGTCGCCGTGCGGTGGGCAACGCGGCCCCTGAACGTGTTTGCGGACGCGGCTGATGAGCTGGGCAGGAACATCAACCGGCCGCCCCTGGAGGAGAAGGGCCCGCTCGAGGTCGCGCGCGCCGCGCGGGCGTTGAACACCATGCAGGCGCGACTTGCCAGCTACATCCGCGACCGCACGCGCGTGCTGGCAGCGATGTCGCACGACCTCAAGACCCCGGTCACCCGGCTGCGGCTGCGCGCCGAGCTGCTCGAGGACCCCCAGGTGCGCGCGAAATTTACCAGGGATCTCGACGAGATGGAGTCCATGGTCGGCGCGACGCTGGATTTTCTGCGCGGCCAGGAAACCGGAGAGCCCGTGCGGCCGGTGGACGTCACGGCGCTGCTCGAGAGCCTGCAGGCGGACTTGCGGGAAACCGGCGGTCAGATGGAGGTCGAAGGTGCCGCGAGCAAGCCGTATCCGGGCGCGCCCCAGGCGCTCAAGCGCTGCATTGGAAATCTCGTCGAGAACGCCGTGAAGTACGGACGATCCGCGCGCGTGTTAGTCGATGACAGCGATGCGCGGCTCGAAATCCGGATCCAGGACACGGGTCCCGGGCTTCCGCCGGAGGAACTGGAAAAGGTGTTTGAGCCGTTCTACCGCGTCGAGGCTTCGCGCAGCCGCGAGACCGGGGGCACCGGCCTGGGTCTCACCATCGCGCGCGGCATCGCCGAAGGCCATGGCGGTTCGCTCGCGCTCCGCAATCGCACCCAGGGAGGCCTTGAGGCTGTTCTCGTGCTGCCTCGGTCCGAGGGGCCCCGAAGTCCCGAAAGGCGACCGTTCAAGCCGCAACTTTCAGGTTGAGCATCATCCCGCCGTCCTCGTGCTCGAGGTTGTGGCAGTGGACCATGTAAACCTGGTCGCCGAGAAAGGGGTGCGTGAAATCGGTGACGATGCGCACCGTCTCGCCCGGCCACGAAAGCACCGTGTCCTTCCAGCCGAGATCGGAGACGGTCAGCCCGCGTTCGTCCACTGCGAGGCGCCGCAAATGCTCCGGGCTGCCCGCGCGGCTAGTGACCCGGAACTGGAAGCCGTGTATGTGCACCGGGTGGGGCATGCTCGCTGCCGCATTGCGCACCTCCCATTCCTCGGTTGCGCCCCGCTTGACCACGATCGGTGTCGCCCTGTGATCGTAGGTCAAGCCGTTGATGCGCCAGACCTGGTTTTTCTGGTCGAGGGTGATGACGCGCGGCTTTTCACTCGCCTCCGGTGCCGGGCCGATGCGCGACAGCGCCTGCGGCAACATCCGGTCGTATGCAGTCCTCGTGCTGACAAGGACGCTCATGATCTCGACCTCCGCGCCGTCGGGCAGCGTGCCGTGGGCGGCGTGCCCGCCGTGCGCGGGCGCGGCGGACCCGGCCTCGTGGTGCATGGGATCGAACGGCAGGCTCACCAACGCGACGGCGTCGCCCACGGCGGCCGCGCGCAGGTCGAGCAGCACGTCGAGGCGCTCGCTGGGCGAGAGGAATGCTTCGGTGACCGTGCGCGGCTGATCGAGCAGCCCGCCGTCGCCGCCGATCACATGAAAGTCGAGCAGGCGCTTGCCGTGGCGGAAGGCGAGGCGGTAGATGCGAGCGTTCGAGCCGTTGAGGATGCGGAAGCGGTGAATGCGCGTCGCCGCCCGAAAGTACGGCCGCGGCGTAAGGTTGACGAGGACTTCGGCCCCGAGGTGTCCCTGGAAGCGCTCGTTGCGGGAAGGCGCGAACACGAGCCGGCCGTCGCCGTCGAAGCGCCGGTCCTGGATGATGAGCGGGACATCGTTCACCCCGAAAGTCAGGTCGAGCGCCTTCTGGAGCGCAATCTCCTCGTCATCCTCCACGATGAATAGGCCGGCGAGCCCGAGGTAGACCTGCTTGCCGGTCAGGTGGTGCGGATGCGGGTGGTACCAATAGGTGGCCGCGCGGTTGGCGACGGTGAAGTGGTAATCGTAGGTGGCGCCGCCCGGCACCGCGTAGTGCGGGTGGCCGTCGTTGTTGCTGTCGACCCTGAGCCCGTGCCAGTGGATGATGCTGGTTTCCTCCAGCGCGTTCCACAACTTGAGGCGGACGGCGGTACCGGTGCGCATCCTCAGCACCGGGTTGATGAATTGCTGCCCGTGGTGCTCGGTCTCGTAGCCCAGGATGGCCACGCGCTTGCCGGGGATAATTTCGTGCTCCAGCGGCCTGGCGGCCAGCGTCAGCGTGTCCGAGACGTCCACCACACCGTGCATGCCGCCGGCCCCGGGCAGCCGCAGCGGGTTGGGAAATGCTTCGCTCGATGGCGGCGGCGGCTCGACATGCATCGCGCGGTCGACCTGACCGGCATGCTCGTCGCGGATACGGCGCCACCACAACAGCCCGCCGGCGACGCCCGCCGCGCCGGCGGCCGTTGAGGCGGCGATCAGGAATTTTCTGCGAGCGGGAGTGCTCATCGGTGCAAGCTTAGTCCGGGTGGAGCCGGAGTTGTTCCGTTCACCGTCCGGGCGTTCGCACCAGGCGCCGCACGGCGGCGCCTTCCGCGGAGGGCGCGAACAGCCGGCGCCGCGCACGCACCGAGTCCTTCAGCCTGCGGTAATACGCCGGATCGCGCGCGGTGCGCTCCAGCAGGCTGGCCAGCGCCCGGTCGTCCAACAGCCTGAAATACCCCGCGTAATCGCGGCCCAGCATCCCGATGTTGCCGGGCACCCGCGAGGCAAGCACCGGCACGCCGATGCGCGCGGCTTCGCAGACTACGTTGGCGCCGCCTTCCATGACCGAGCTCACCACCAGCACGTGGCTGCGGGCGAGCCAGTGCATGGTTTCGCCATGTGGCCTGCTGCCCAGCCACCGGTAGCGCGGCTCGCGCTTCATCCAGTTCTGTGCGGACCTGCGCATCTCGGGGGTCAGCGCCGCGCCGAGATGCACGACTTCGATTTCGCGGTCCCGCGGCAGACGCGCGAGCGCCTGCACGGCGCGAAACGGATCCTTTTCCTGGCGCAGATGGCCGATGACCGCCACGCGGAACCGGTGCGCAGGCGGGGCGTGCCGCAGCCGGACGTCAGCGGACTGGTAGATGATGCGCGCTTTTGCCTGGTGCCGGCGCGAAAGTTCCTTCAGGCCGCGTTCCTGGAGCACGACCAGCTGCGATGCCAGGTCGAGCGCGCGCCGCGCATCACGGTCGCTGCGGATATCGCGATAGAGGTCGGTGCCGGTCAGAACGAGGTTCAGCGGCGTGCCGGGATGCGTGGCGTGAAACTTTTCGATCGACGGGTAGCTCTTGCGCGCATGCAGTGCGATGAGAATGTCCACGCCGCCCGAATCCCAGCGGGTTGCGACCACAACCCGATGCCCGGCTTCGCGCAGGAATTTCGCCCACCGCGCCGCGGTATGCCGGTTGCCGCTGCGGGGCCCGGAGCTCGCGGGCGATACTATTGCGATTTTCATCGGTTTCCGACTACGCTGCAGGTTCGGACTATACCAAAGCAATCGAGAGAGACGCGCGCGAGATGACTGACTTGATCGAGCCGGGGCTGCTGGAAAGCGAGCTGCGTTCGAGCCGCGCGCGGACCGTACAGCTGACCGGCGACCTGGCGGGGGAGCGCCTGCTCGGGCCGCAACTGCCGATCGTCAATCCGCCGCTGTGGGAAATCGGGCACGTGGCCTGGTTCCAGGAGTGGTGGTGCCTGCGCGATGGTGCATCCGCTGCGCCGGGCGCGTCCATCCTGCCCGGCGCCGACAAGCTCTACGATTCGGCGAAGGTCGCGCACGATACGCGCTGGAGCCTGCCGCTGCCCGTGATCGGGAAGACACGCGATTACGGCGCCGAAGTGCTGGATCGCGTCCTGCGCCGTCTGCAGCGCGAGCCGGAGAATGCCGGGCTGCAGTACTTCGTGCAGCTTGCGATTTTTCACGAGGACATGCATGCCGAGGCGTTCCACTACACACGCCAGACGCTCGGTTACCCCGATCCGTTCCCGGCGCCGGGCGCGTCGAGCGCGCCTGCCGCAGCAAACCGCGGCGACGTGGAGCTTCCCGGCGGCGCGTTCCGGCTGGGCGCGGCCCCGGACAGCGGTTTCGTCTTTGACAACGAGAAATGGGCGCACCCGGTCCGAGTCGAGCCGTTCCGCATCGCGCGTGTCCCCGTCACCAGCGGCGAGTTCCTCGCGTTCGTGGAGGCGGGCGGCTACGGGCGGCGCGAATGGTGGAGCGAGGCGGGCTGGGCCTGGCGGGCGGGCGCAGGGGCGCAGGCGCCGCGCTACTGGGTACGGGACGGAAACCGCTGGCTGCAGCGGCGGTTCGACAAGGTTATCCCGCTCGTTGCCGAACATCCGGTCGTCCACGTCAACTGGCACGAAGCGCAAGCCTACTGCCGCTACGCCGGCCGCCGGTTGCCGACGGAGGCCGAGTGGGAATTCGCGGCGGCGTGGAGCGCGCGCGAGCCGAAGAAGCGCCGTTACCCGTGGGGTGATGCCGGGCCCGGGGCTCGACATGCCAATCTGGAATCGGGCGGGCCGGTTGGGGTTGACGCCCATCGCGACGGCGACAGCGCATCCGGCTGCCGGCAGCTCATCGGCAACACGTGGGAATGGACGGAGACAAGTTTCGATCCCTACCCGGGGTTCGAGATCGATCCCTACAAGGAGTATTCGCAGCCCTGGTTCGGCACGCACAAGGTGCTGCGCGGCGCGAGCTTCGCGACGACGCGGCGGCTCGTGCGCAACACCTTCCGCAATTTCTACACGCCCGAACGCAACGACATCTTCGCGGGATTCCGCACCTGCGCGCTGCGCTAGTGGCGGTGCCGGTGGTGCAGGTCCGGCAGATGCGGGTGAGCGTGCCGCATCGGCTCGTGCGCGTGCTCGTGGACGTGGGGCTCGGGCCCCTCGTCGCCGCGGTGCGCGTGCTGGTGGTGTTCGTCGTGGACGTGGGGATGGGAATGCGTCATGCGCTCGTGTGTATGCTCGTGCGCGTGAAATTCGGTCAGTATCAGCCAGGTTGCCGCAACCATCAGCAACAGGGCGGCGCCAAAGGAGACGGTGATCGGTTCTTCCAAGACGAAGATCGCGATGGCGGCGCCGATAAAGGGCGCGGTGCTGAAATGCGCGGCGGTGCGCGCCGCACCGAGATGCCGCAGCGCGCGGGTGTAGAGCACAAGGCTCAGGCCGTAGGCGACGAAGCCCAGCGCGAGCGCCCCTGCGGCGGCGCCGAGGGCGGGGAGAGCCCCTCCCAGCGCGAGTCCGAGCACGAGGTTGAAACTCCCGGCGACGAGCCCCTTGATCGTGGTAATTACGACCGGATCGGCGGCGGCGACCTTGCGTGTGAGATTGTTGTCCACAGCCCACCCGATGCAGGCGGCGACTATTGCGAGTGAGTACGCGGAGAGCGCCAGCGGCGCGCCGGGGTCGTAGGCGAGCACGAAGCCACCCGCGAGCATGACCAGGGTGGCGAACCATACCCGGGCGCTGACCGCCTCGTGGAACAGAGCGGCGGCGATGAGTGCGGTGATGACGGCCTCGAAGTTGAGCAGCAGGGAGGTTTCGGCGGCGCCGCTACCCGAAAGTCCCCACAGGAGCAATACGGGAGCCACGATACCGCCGGCGAGAACCGCGCCAGCGAGCCATCTCCAATCGCGCGCGGCGAGCGGTGCCTCACCAGGTCGTGAATTGGATCCGCGCGCGAGGAGCGACAGCGCGAGGCCACCTCCTCCGCCGAGGTAGAGCAGCCCGGCCAGCATCACCGGGGAGATCTCCCCGAGCAGCAGCTTGGCGAACGGCGTGCTCGCGCCGAAGAGCGCTGCGGCGGCGAGCGCAAGGAAGGCGTAACGCTGCACGTGAAGATCGATCCCGGCCACGGCGGATCAATGGTGATGGCCCGCGTGCGTACCCGTGGCGGGCCGGCCTTCCAGGACACAGTCGCTGCCGTGGGGATCGCAGTGCTCGAGCTCGGCTTGGAGCGTAGTGTGCGTGAGCCCGAAGTCGCGCCGCAGAATCTCGTTGGCTTCGTTGAGAACACGCTGGACGTCGGCCTGCGCCTCGTCGAGGATCAGATGCGCGGTCAGGCTCGCCCTGCCGCTTCCGATCGCCCAGATATGGAGGTCGTGCACGTCGCGGACGCCGGGCAGTCCGCGCAGGCGGCCGTCGATCACCGAAAGATCCATGCCTTCCGGCACGCCTTCAAGCAGCACGTTTACGCTCTGCTTCAGGAGGTTCCAGGTCCGCGGCAGGACCCAAAGCGCGATCAGCACAGCGACGACCGGATCGGCGCGCGTCCAGCCGGCGAAGGTGACGAGGAGGGCGGCGATGATGACGCCAACCGAACCCAGCGCGTCCGCCCATACCTCCAGATACGCTGCCTTGACGTTCAGATTGCGTCCGGCATCGCTTGCAAGGAGGCGCATGCCGGCGAAATTGACCGCCAGACCGACGACGGCAATGGCAAGCATGCCGAGCGACTCGATCGACGGGGGCGTGATCCAGCGCTGGTACGCCTCGTAGAGGATGTAGAGCGCGACGAAGAAGAGCAGCGTCGCGTTGAACGCGGCGGCGAGGATCTCGAAGCGGTGGTAGCCGAACGTGCGCTTGCGGTCGGCCGGCAGGCGCGAGAGCCGCATCGCGGCGATGGCGATGGCGAGCGCCATAACGTCGGTGAACATGTGCGCCGCGTCGGACAGCAGCGCCAGGCTGTTCGTCAGGATGCCGCCGACGACCTCGACAATGAGGAAGCCCGCCGTCAGCCCGAAGACAAGCCACATGCGGCGCTCACTTGCGCCCACGGCGTGATCATGGCCGTGGCGATGATCAGCGTTCACGTCGGCATTATCCCTCCGTTCGACGATTTTGCGCGAGCGCACCGTTCGCGCGCTTGCGATCTGTCAAATCGGGCGAGTGTTGCAATCTGGCTCGCCGGACCTCGTCGTGGGATTTGAGCTGGCTAAGCCGCGCCGCGCGGCCCGACGGAGTATATATCCGCGTCGTTAGGCGGGTTCACCGGAGAAACGCGCCGCGACTGCTGCGGGCTGCATCTTGCCGCCAGTCGTTCCCGTTTCTTGTCGTTGTGGCTCCGCCCTTCTTCAGCCCTTGCTCACCGGGCCTCAGTTCCTCCCGTCCGACGAGGTGGCGCCGGCAAGCCAGCCATACCAGGCCACGCCCGCCGCCACGGCCGATAGGACCGCCCAGAAAGCGACGCTCGAGAGGTCTGCGAAGAAAGTGAGGGCGGCCGAGGACAATCCCGTGAATGCCAGCCCGATGACTGGCAGGACCGGCACCCCGCACCCCATGACGCTGCAGGGACCGGTCGAAAAACCCAGGACGCTCGTCAGGGCGCCCGCGACGCCTCCCTGCTGCGCGGCCCTGGAGCCAAATCCGTATGCCCTCAGTTGGCCGCGTCGGTAGGACCAGAGGGCGAAGTAGGTCCCGAAGAGGAGGGACGTGAGCAGGAAGCGCCCAAGGGAGGGGACGTCGATGATGAACCCCCACTCGACGCCGTCGATCGGGTTCTCCGCAATGAACCAGGCGATGGCCATTTGAGACAGGAACGCGAGCTTGTCGCCCCACGGCGACTCCGGCGAGGCGAGCCATTCCGGCAAGCGCGGCAGCCACGGGTTGAACGTGAAGAGATCGAAGGGCTTGCGAGCGAGCGAGAGAACGAGGAGCGGGAGGAAGATATTCAGGGCAAAGACACCAACGGCAACCCATGCGAACATCTTCGGCCGGCCCAGTATGGCTCTGCCGATTCCGCGGGCCACTCGGGCCACCGCGTTCACAGGCTCGAAGCGCACGTCTCTACCTCCCTCCCTCCGGAATGATTCTGATCAGTTAGCGCAGCACGTTTCCTTTGGTTCATTGCCACCTTTGACCGCTTGGTAAGCCTTCAGCGCCCACATCTCGCCGACGCAGCCGCCCATGGCGGTCGCGACCGCAAGAAACTCGCCGACTTCTTGTTCTGTCGCTCCCAGTTCCTTGGCTTTGAGGATGTAGAACTTGAGGCAAGGCTCGCACCTGGCGCTGATGCCCCACAGCGCGGCGGCCAGCGCCTTGACCTTCGCGGGGAATACTCCGTCCGTGAATACCGCCTCCTGCCGCATCTTCTGGATGTGCCCAGCGGTGTTCTTGGTCACTTTCGAAAACTCGCCCAGCAAACCGAGTGCTGGATCGATCACCTTCAGATCTTGCGCGTTCATGCTATTCCTTTCTGCCGCTTGGCGGTCCCTTGAGCGTTGACGGATAACCTGCGCTCTTTGTTGCCTTGAGCAATGCGTCAACATTGGTCTTCGCGTCGTCGTAGGTGATGACGGCCTCGGCTTTCTCGAGGCTCACGTCCGCCTTGACGACGCCGTTGACTCTGTTCAGCGACCTCGTCACGGAGGCCACGCATGCGCTTCACGTCATCCCGGACACGGAAAGCGTGACGGTCCTGATCTCTGCCAATGCCCCAGCCGAGACGACGGCGAACAGTACAAACGTGGCAGCGCCAATCAGTTTCTTCATGACGTACTCTTTCACGTTGCCGGTGATTTCTTCTTGTCAGCCCAGAACAACGCGCCAAGCAGCAGTAAAAGGCTCGCGAGCTTTATCCAAGGGCTGGCGAGGAAGGCGCTGGGAACAGCCGCGCCCAGGCCGATCCAGCCAAGCAGGAGCGCCGGGCAGGTAGAACAGCCAACTGTGAAGATGCCCAAAACGCTGCCGCCCAGACCACTGCCCGCTGCGTCGAGTGGGCAGGCCTTCTGCTCCCTGTAGTTTGCGACCAGTACAGCGAGTGTTGCTCCCGTGAGAACCGGAAAGATCACAGCAAAAATCCATGCCATCGCGTCATAGGCGCCTGGATCGGTCAGGAGGCCGATATAAAGCCAGCCCACCACCAGAGTGGCGAGAAGCCAGATGAAGAAAAACATCGGCCTCTTCCATATCAACCGAACCTTCTCGAACGCCATACCTGGATCTCCGACGAACCCCCGTTCAGACGGCGGTGTGCCGCGGCGAAACGGGCGTGCCGCGCCCGACGCTCAGAATCGCGTCGAAGAACAGCCGCGGCCGGCCCCACAGCGAGTTGAGAAATATCAACGTCACACTCGCCGCCATCGCGGCCATCGCCCAAACCGGGTAGATGAGCCCCGTCGCCGCGAGCGGCACGCCAACGCCGTTGAAGAGAAACGCGAGCGTCACGTTCTGCAGCATCTTGCGGTAGCTCGCGCGGCTGATTTCGCGCGCCTCGGCGAGCGCGGTCAGCCGGGAAGCAAGAATGATGATATCCGCTGAATCAATTGCGATGTCGGTGCCGCCGCCCATCGCGATGCCGACGTCGGCCTGCATCAGCGCCGGCGCATCGTTGATGCCGTCGCCGACCATCGCGACCTGCCCTCGCGCCTGGAGCCGCCGCACAATTTCGGCCTTTTCGCCCGGCAGAATTCCGGCGTGCACGGTTTCGATGCCGACCTGCGCCGCGATCGCCCGCGC
>DATICE010000218.1:0-11003 GCA_035456985.1 Burkholderiales bacterium
GACCCAGGACGAGCCAGCCGAGCAGGAATGGAATCGTTGCGAAGATGCTAGGCACCAGCAGCACGATGCCGTAGATGAGAAACGGAACCATGTTCTTCAGGCAACCTAGGAAGCTCTCCTTGACGGCCGCGACCGGGGCAAGCCCCCGCAACACCACCAGCGCGGGAGCGAACCAAAGCGCCATGAAAATCGGGATGCTGAGGGCCAACGCAATAAGCCCTGCGAGCATGAAACTGCCGCCAATGGCGGCTAGACCCGCGGCGTCGCCGCGCATTACAGAGAACAAAGTGCCGGCGCCGACGATCACGAGCACGGGAATCATCACAACAATCCCCGCAAGGATGTTGAGCGCGCCGAGCACGACGAGGTTGCCCGCGTACGCCTTGTCGAATCCCGCAAAGAGATGACCCAGCTCGAGCTCGCCGCCGCCCTGCAACGCCCGGCAGCCGAGCATCATCCCGCCGACGAAAACCGGCATTAGCAGTAAAGTGGCGATCGAACCCAAAAAGAAAATGGCATTGACGAAACTGAGAACCACCACAATCACGAGGAGAAGGAAAGCGAGCGCGATCCATATGCCCGGGGACTTCTTGAACAGGCCAAATCCGTCCGCGATCCACGCCCAGCCTTGACCGGCGCCGACGGCGCGCCCGCCTGTCATGCTCTCGCTCATGGCGGCTCTCCTCCGTGACGTTACGCGGATTCCATCGTAGTGGAATCACCCCGCTAAGACAATCGGGTATTCTTGGGAACGATGTTCCCTGAATCGCTACCGCTTGCGCTGATCCTCTGGTTCGCGGCGGTGATGCTCGTCGCCGGGCTGCTGCAGGGCGCGCTGGGATTCGGCTTCCCGTTCATTGCGACGCCGCTGATCGCGATGGTCAGCGATATGCGAACCGCGATCATCTTCGTGCTGCTCCCGACCGTGGCAACAGTCTGCGTCGCGCTATTCACCAGCGGCCCGTTGCGTGCAACGCTCGCGCGCTTCTGGATGATGCCGATCTACATGATCTTTGGAGCGGCCGCCGGAACCTGGGTGTTTGTTGCCGCGCCGGATGCGCCCTACACGCTCGTGCTGGCGCTCCTTACGCTGCTCTATCTCAACCTCGACCGCCTGGGCCGCGCCCGCTGGTCGGTGGTGCGGCGCCACGAGCGCGCATTTGCTCCGCTCTCTGGCCTTGCCTCCGGGATCTTCGAAGGAACCGCCAACATCGCCGCGCCCCCGCTCATCGTCTACTACCTTTCGCTCGGCGTGACACCCGCGGTGCTGGTACAGGGCCTCAACATGTGCTTTCTGTTCGGCAAGTCGACGCAGTTCATGGTGCTCTCCACGCGCGGGGGCATCGCGATGGGCGAGTGGCTCATAACGTTGCCGTTCGTCGCGATCGGGATTGCCGGCTCGCTCATCGGTGTGCGCATCCGCCACCGCATCGACGCGGAAACCTTTCGCCTGTGGGTGAAGCGCGCGCTCCTCGTGATCGCGCTGGGACTGCTCGGGCAGTACGGTTATTCGCTCGTCGCATGAGCGCGCGACGAACGATGCCTGACGGGTGACGGCACTGAAAAAGAAAACGGCCGGCAAATTGCCGGCCGTCATGCTACGGGGCAAGCCGAGTTCAGGCGGCCGATGTTTCCAGCAGTTTCTTGAGTTCCCCGCTCTGGTACATCTCGATCATGATGTCGGAGCCACCGATGAACTCGCCGTTCACGTAGAGCTGCGGGATCGTCGGCCAGTTGGCGTACTCCTTGATGCCCTGGCGGATATCGGGGTTCTCCAGCACGTTGACCGTATAGGGGTCGTTTACGCCGCAGGCGCGCAGGATGCCTATTGCGTTCGCCGAAAAACCGCACTGCGGGAAGTCCGGCGTGCCCTTCATGTAGAGCACGACCTTGTTTCCACTCACCTGCTTCTTGATAACATCTTGAATACTCATAGTTTATCCTATATCCGAGCAAATCAGTCAGGCATTATTCTAACGGCTGCGCAGCAATGGCGTCAAACGCTTCCGCCGCTGACCCGTTCGATACCGGCGAGGTCGTGGCGCGAGATCACGTCGCGATAACCTGCCTGCTCCAGCAGCGCGCGGCAGCGCGTGGCCTGGTCGTGGCCATGCTCGAGCAGCAGGCTTCCGCCGGGATCGAGGTGAGCGCGCGCCTGCGCGACGAGCAGGCGGATGCAGGCAAGTCCGTCGGCGCCGGCGACGAGCGCCACCTGGGGCTCGAACCGCAGATCGCCTTCCGCGAGGCACGGGTCGCGCTCCGCGACGTAGGGGGGATTCGCGACGATGAGGTTGAACTGCCGGCCGGCAACCGCAGCGAACCAGTCGCTTTCGACGAACTCGATGCCCGCCCCGTGCCGCGCGGCATTCTCGCGCGCGATTACCAGCGCTTCGCGCGAGAGGTCCGTCGCCGTCACCCGTGCGCGCGGACGGTGCAGTGCGATCGCCACCGCGACGCAGCCGCTGCCGGTGGCGAGCTCGAGCACGCGAATTGGCGCTTCCCGGGGAATGCGCTCAAGCGCGGTGTCGACCAGAAGCTCCGTTTCCGGGCGCGGGATCAGCACCGCCGGCGTCACCTTGAACTCGAGGCTGTAGAACTCGCGCTCGCCGGTGACGTAGGCAACCGGCTCGCCTGCGCGCCGGCGCTCGACCCATGCCAGATAGCGCTCGCGTTGCCGCTCGGTGAGCGGCTGTCCGGGATGCGCAACGAGGTGAGCGTCGCCCACCCCTAATGCCGCCCGCAACAGCGCGCGTGCATCAACGGGATCAAGGTTCGGGAGCCGGAGCATCTCCGCGATACGGGTGCCCGGCCCGGCGCGCTTGCTCACCATTGCACCAGCAGCACGATGACGCCCGTCACGATGAGCGTGACGCCTCCTATCAGCATCCCGCTCATGTGCTCTTCCCGCAACACGAGCGCGCTCAACAACAAGGTGAACAGCGGATAGGTCGCGACGATCGGGGAAACAAGGATCACCGTACCCGTGTTCAGCGCGCGATACAGGCACAGCACTGCGACGCCGTTGAGGACGCCGGTTGCGGCAAACCAGGCCGTTCCGCGCCGATCGGATTTCCGCTTTGTACGGTGCCCGAGCGTCGCGGCCCACACTGCCGCCGAGGAGAGGGTGTAACCCACCAGCGCGGCCGCGAACGGATTGGGCCAGAGCGTGAGCCCGGCCTTGGACAGGATCTGGGCCAGCGCGCGCAATGCCGCCGCGGACCATGGCAGCCACAACGTGCCCGCCTTCCATTCGCCCGCGTCTGCGCCGTGCGGCCTCGACAGCAATACGGTACCCAGCACGATCAGGGATGTGGCAGAGAGCTCGCGCAGGCCAAGCGTCTCGTCGAGAAACAACGCCGCTCCCAGCACCGCGAAGAGCGGCGCGGTGCTGCCCACGGCCCCGGTCACGGTCGGGCCAAGGCGCCGGTTCGACTCGAATGTAAGAAGTGTGACCGCCGCCGGAAAGAACAGTCCCACGAGGGCGAAGATTCCGATGGCGGTGGCCTGCCACCCGGCCAGATCCACGAAGGGCGCCAGCAGCCAGAACAACAACGTCGCAGCGGGAATGCTCACCCTGGCGCCGGCGGAGGCATCGAGGTATTTCAATCCGGAGTGAGTGGTCACTAACGCCGCACCGAAGAGGGCGGCGGACGACGCGGCGTAGACAATGGCCTGCAACGGAAACCCCTGCGGGAGATGCCGCGTCCGGGACGCCTGGCGCGGCTTACGCCGGCTGCGTGTCCTCGGCGAGCTGGGCGAGCTGCTCCGCCTGGTGCTCGGCCGCGAGCGCCGAGATCAACTCGTCCAACTCGCCGTCCATGATCCGGTCGATCTTGTAGAGCGTAAGGTTGATGCGGTGGTCGGTCACGCGCCCCTGCGGAAAATTGTAGGTGCGAATGCGCTCGGAACGGTCGCCGCTGCCGACGAGGGACTTGCGGGTGGCAGCCATTTTCGCCTGCTGCTCGCTCAGCTGCTTGGCCTTGATGCGCGCGGCGAGGACGGCGAGCGCCCGCGCCCGGTTCTTGTGCTGCGAGCGGTCGTCCTGGCACTCCACCACGATGCCGGTCGGGAGATGCGTGACGCGCACCGCGGAGTCGGTCTTGTTGACGTGCTGTCCGCCCGCCCCCGAGGCGCGGTAGGTATCCACGCGCAGCTCCGCAGGGTTCAACACCACGTCCGCGATCTCGTCGGCCTCTGGCAACACCGCCACCGTGCAGGCGGAGGTATGGATGCGGCCCTGGGTCTCGGTGACCGGGACCCGCTGCACCCGGTGGCCACCGGATTCGAACTTGAGCCTGGAATAGGCACCCTGTCCGGAGATCTTGGCGATGATCTCCTTGTAGCCGCCGAGGTCGGACGGGCTCTGCGATACCACCTCGACCGGCCAGCGGTTGCGCTCGGCATAGCGGCTGTAGAGCCGGAAGAGCTCGCCCGCGAAGAGCGCGGATTCCTCGCCCCCGGTGCCGGCGCGGATCTCGAGGAAAATATTGCGCTCGTCGTTGGGGTCCTTGGGCAGGAGCCTTTTCTGCAGCTCTTCCTCGATGGCGGCGAGCCGTTCGCGGGTCTGCCGCATCTCGGATTCGGCAAACTCGCGCATGGAAGGATCCCCACTCATCTCCTGCGCCGCCTGGAGGTCGCCCTCGCCCTGCACGTAGCGCTGGTAGAGCTCGACGAGCGGCGCGATCTCGGCGTGCTCGCGGGTCAGCTTGCGGTAATTGTCGAGGTCGGCGGTCGCGCTCTCCGAGGAGAGCAGGCGGGTCAGCTCCTCGAGCCGGCCCGAGAGCTGCCCGAGCTTCGCTGCGATACTCGGTTTCATTCCTGGCGGGGAATCTGGTAGAGGCGGGTCAGGAGTTCCGCCAGCTGGTCGCGCTCCTCTTCCTGCGCATGCGAGAGCGCGTGCGTCGGCGCGTGCGTGAGCTTTGCCATTAGCGCCCGCGACAACTGCTCCATGACCACCTGCGGGTCCTCGCCCCGGGCGAGGCGCCGCAGCGCGCGCTTCATCTCGTGACGCCGCGCCCGCTCGGCGGTATCGCGCAGAGCGCGTATGGTCGGCACCAGCTCCCGGTTGCCCAGCCAGTGCATGAACTCGGTGACCTGATTTTCGATGATCACCTCGGCCTGTGCCACCGCGTTCTGGCGCACATCCATGCCCTCCCGCGCGACCTTGCCCAGGTCGTCCACGCCGTAGAGGAACACGTCGTCCAGCTGCCCCACCTCCTCCTCGATGTCGCGCGGCACCGCGAGATCGAACATGAGCATCGGCCGGTGCTTGCGCGCCAGCAGGGCGCGTTCCATGAGCCCCTTGCCGATGATCGGGAGCGTGCTCGCCGTCGAGCTCACCACGATGTCGTGGCTGGCGAGTTGCACGGGCAGGTCGTTCAACGTGATGGCGCGGCCGAGGTGGCGGTCGGCGAGGGCCTGGGCGCGCTCGAGCGTGCGGTTGGCAAACGTCAGGCGGCGAGGATGCTGGGCGGCGAAATGCGTGGCGCAGAGCTCGACCATCTCGCCCGCGCCGATGAAGAGCACGCTCTGCTCGGCGATCGCCGGATAGATGCGCTGGGCGAGCCCCACCGCTGCGGACGCCATCGACACGGTTGCCGCGCCGATATCGGTCTCGGAGCGCACCGTCTTCGCCACTGCGAAGGTGCGCTGGAACAGCTTGTTCAGGAGCAGCCCGAGCGTACCCGCCGCCTGGGCCGTGCGCACCGCCTGCTTGAACTGCCCGAGTATCTGCGGCTCGCCCAGCACCATCGAATCGAGCCCGCTCGCCACGCGGAACGCGTGCTTGACAGCCCGCTCCTGCGGCAGCTGGTAGAGGTAGGGCTCGATCTGCTGGAGCCTCAAGCTGTGGTAGCGCGCCATCCAGTCGAGCGCCGCGTGCGGTTCGACGGTCGAGCAGTAGATCTCGGTGCGGTTGCAGGTGGAGATGATTGCCGCCTCCTTGACCGGGCGGTGGTCGACCAGCTCGCGCAGCGCCTCGACCAGGTTTTCGGCGTGAAACACCACCTGCTCGCGCACCGAGAGCGGAGCGGTCTGGTGGTTGATGCCGAGGGCAAAGAGCTGCATTCCGGGGCGGCCAGGCAAAAAGAGTACAAATATTAATACGTTGGACGCGGCCGCGACAATGTACGGGGCGATTAGCGCCCGCTTGGATCAGATTTCGTTCTGTAACGGCCGGCCCTGCGCCCAGTTCAGGAGGTTGGCGAGGAAGATCCGCGTGGCGCGGTCATCGTTGCCCGCCGAGGCCGAAGCGTTATGCGGCGAGATGATGACGTTGGGAAGGACCCAGAGGGGGGAATCGGCGGAGAGCGGCTCCTGCTCGAACACGTCGAGATAGGCGCCGCCCAGCTGACCGCTCTTCAACGCCGTGGCCAACGCGCGCTCGTCCACGAGTCCGCCACGCGCGACGTTGATCAGGCGCGCTCCGCGCGGCAGCTGCCCGAGAGTTCCGGCGTTGATCATGTGCCTCGTCTCGGGCGTGAGCGGGCATGCCAGCACGACCCAGTCGCAGCGCACGAGCAGCCCGGGCAGCGCGGCAGGTGCGTGCATCTCGTCCACCGGGTCGTCGGCGCGCCGCGGGCTGCGCCGCACGCCGATAACATGCATCCCGAGCGCCTGGCAGAAGCGCGCGACCGCCGCGCCGACCGTGCCGAGCCCCGCGATGATCACGGTCCGCCCCGCGAGATCGCGCGGCACCACGTCGCCCCGCATCGGCGCCCACTCCCGGCGACCCTGCGCCGTCCACCAGCTCGGGAAACCGCGGGCAAGCATCAGCAGCCCGCAGATCGCCGTCTGCGCCACCGGCTCGCCGTTCGACCCGGCGGAGGTCGTCAGGCGAACCCGGCGGTCGACGAGGTTCGGGAGGAACGCGTGCTGATCGACGCCGGTGTTGACGAAATGCACCCACTTGAGGTTGGGCGCGGCAACGAGCGTCTCACCGAACGCGCGGTAATGCTCGGAGAAGGTGATATCACGGGTGAGGTAGGCAACCTCGATGCTGGCGCAATCCTCCCGTGCCAGGCGCGCTTTCGGGTCCTCCGGCAGGTGCACGATCCGTGAATCGATGCCCGCCTCGCGTGCGGCGGCGGCGAGGCCGTCGCCGTAACGCGCCAGCGTGCCCCTGGACAGCAGGATTCCCGTCACTTCTTGTGGTCGCGCGTGTAGAGCTCGTCGAGCTTGCGCTCGTAGGCATGGTAGTCGAGGAATTCGTAGAGCTCGTCGCGCGACTGCATGAGCTCCAGCACTTCCTTCTGCGTGCCGTCCCGGCGCAGGGCCTGGTAGACGCGCAGCGCGGCCGCGCTCATCGCGCGGAACGCCGAAAGGGGGTAGAGCACCATCGCCACTCCCGCCCCCGCGAGCTCCTGCACGGTGAAGAGCGGCGTCTTCCCGAACTCCGTGATGTTGGCGAGTATCGGAACCTTCACGGCGTCGGCAAATTTCCGGTACATGGCGAGCTCCGTGATCGCTTCCGGGAAGATCATGTCGGCGCCAGCCTCGACGCAGGCGCAGGCGCGGTCGATCGCTGCCTGCAGCCCCTCCACTGCCAGCGCATCGGTGCGCGCCATCACCACGAAACGGGAATCCGTCTTGGCGTCGGCCGCCGCCTTGACGCGGTCGACCATCTCCTGCCGGGACACGAGCTCCTTGTTGGGGCGATGGCCGCAGCGCTTGGCGCCGACCTGGTCCTCCATGTGCATCGCGGCGGCGCCGAACTTGATGAGGGACTTCACGGTGCGGGCGATGTTGAAGGCGCTCGCCCCGAAGCCCGTGTCCACGTCCACCAGCAGGGGCAGGGGACAGACGTCGGTGATGCGGCGGACATCGGTCAGCACGTCGTCGAGCCCGCTGATGCCGAGGTCGGGTACCCCCAGCGAGCCGGCGGCCACCCCCCCGCCCGAGAGGTAGATGGCGCGGTAGCCGACGCGCTGCGCCATGCGTGCCGTATAGGCATTAAGGGTACCCACGACCTGCAGCGGGCGCTCCGCGGCGAGCGCGGCGCGAAAGCGCGCGCCGGCGGAAACGGTCTCGGTTGCTGCGGCGGTGCGGTCGGTCATGGCAGGCGCTCGGCAAGAGGTCGGTGCGGTCGGGCGGCGGCCTCGAAGTCCATCATTTGACTCGCCGCAGGGCGTCCAGAATATGGTTGAAAGCTAGCACAGAACGACCGCTGCCGCCAGAACCTATACGGAGCCGCCAAACCTGCTTGTTCACGATCCGGACTCCGGGATACATGCACTTGGGGACTGGTGGCATAATCCCGCTTCGCTCACGATACGGACTCCCTCTCATGCCACGCAAGTCCGAGGCTGAAGCCGGCACCCGCCTCACCGGCACCCAGAGCATCGAGCGCGCGCTGACGCTGCTGCGCGAGATCGCCGCCCACAATCGCAGCGGCTCGCGCCTGCTCGATCTCGCCACCCGCACCGGGCTGCAGCGCCCGACCGTGCATCGCATGCTGAAGTGCCTTACCACGGAAAGCATCGTGCAGCAGGACCCCGACTCGCACCGCTATTTCCTCGGCTCGATGATGTTCGAGCTCGGGCTCACGGCCGCGCCGCGCTTCAACCTGCGCGAGATCTGCCAGCCCGCGCTCACGCGCATCGCGGAAGCGACCGGCGACACCGTGTTCCTCACGCAAAGGAGCGGGCTCGACTCGGTGTGCCTCGACCGGCGTGAAGGCACCTTTCCCATCAAAACCTTCACCCTCGAGATTGGCATGCGCCGCCCGCTCGGAGTGGGCACCGGGTCGCTCGCCATACTGTCCGCGCTCTCCGAAGACGAGATTCAGCGGGTGGTCGCGGCCAATACCGCGCGCCTGCCTGAATACGGGCTCAGTGCGCCGGCGCTTCTCGCACAGGTCAAGAAATCCCAGAAGCTCGGCTACGCCATGCGCGACGTTTCGGGTCTTGCGGGCGTGCGCTCGGTAGGCCAGACGCTGCGCAACCAGAGCGGCATGGCGTTCGCCGCGCTCTCGGTTTCGACGATCTCCAGCCGCATGAGCGACAAGCGCGCAGGAGAGGTCGCCCAGCTCCTGAGAGGCGAATCGCGCCAGATCGAGCGCCAGCTCGCCAACGGCGCCGAGCACCGTTAGCCGCCTCTACCGGCGGCGCGCCGGCGGCAAGCCGGGCGCGGAGCGCGCCCCAGTCCGATCGGCCCCCTGTCCATGAAGCCGTACGAGCCCGCCACCCGCTGCTCCCTCGACGGCGTGCGCGTGCTCGATCTCTCGCGCCTCGTCGCCGGCAACACGCTGACGCAGGTACTCGGCGATTTCGGCGCGGAAGTGATCAAGGTCGAGCCGCCGGCGGGTGACACCCTGCGCGCCTGGCAGACGAACGGCGTGGCGACCAACTGGAAGCTCTACGCGCGCAACAAGAAGAGCCTGTGCCTCGAGCTGCGCAAGCCCGAGGCGCGGAAGCTCCTGCTCGACCTCGTTCCCACCGCCGCGATCTTCGTCGAGAGCTTCCGCCCCGGCACGCTCGAGGAAATGGGACTCGCGCCCCCCGCCCTGTTCGAGCGCAATCCGATGCTCGTCATCGTACGCATCTCGGGCTGGGGCCAGGACGGACCCTACCGCCGCCGGCCCGGCTTCGGCACCCTGGTCGAGGGGATGTCGGGCTTCGCGTCGTTCAACGGCTTCGCCGACCGCGAGCCGGTGCTGCCGCCGATATATCTCGCCGACACCGTGGCCGGGCTCTACGGCGCGGCGGGCGCGATGATCGCGCTGCGCGAGGTCGAGACAAACGGCGGACGCGGGCAGGTAATCGACCTGCCGCTGCTCGATCCCCTGTTCGCAGTGCTCGGGCCGCAGGCCGCGAACTACCGGCTCACCGGAAAAGTGAAGCCGCGCACCGGCAGCCGCTCGACCAACGCCGCTCCGCGCAACGCCTACCGTTGCCGGGACGGACGATACGTGGGGCTCTCGGCCTCGACGCAGAAGATGGCGGAGCGGGTGTTCCGCTCGATCGGCCGAGCGGACCTCGTCGACAACCCGCGTTACCGCACCAATGCCGACCGGGTGAAGCATGCGGAGGAGCTCGACGCGATCATCGGCGCATTCGTCGCCGAGCGCACCCAGGCGGAGAACGTGGCGTTTTTCGAGCGCGCCGAGGTCACGATCGGCCCGATCTACGATATCTCGCAGATTGTCGAGGACCCGCACGTGCGGGAACGCGAGCTGATCGCGGACTATCCGGATCCGGACATGGGCGCGTTCCCGATGCATCACGTGGTGCCCCGGCTGCACGGGACGCCGGGGGCGATCCGCACGCCCGCTCCGCGGCTGGGCGAGCACAACCGGCGGCTCCTCGCCGAAATCGGCGTGGACGAGACGGCCTATGCGCGGCTGCTCGCTGCGGGGACCGTCTGCGAATCCGCGGGCCCGACGACCGCGGGCGGTGAGGAATAGCCCGTAAGCGATAGAATCCAGGGCCGCACTCTTTACACTCACCGCCCACCGATTACCAGAGGAAACCCATGAAACCGGATCTGCCAGTGTGGCGGTCGCTGCTCTACGTGCCGGTCAACGTCGAGAAGTTCGTGGAGAAGGCGCACACCCGCGGCGCGGACGTGCTCCAGCTCGACCTCGAGGACGCGGTGCCCCCGGCGGAGAAGGGGAAGGCCCGCACGCTGGTCGAGAAGAACGCGGCGCGCGTGCGGCGCGGCGGTGCGGACGTGGTGGTGCGCATCAACCAGCCGCTCGCCCTCGCGGTGCGCGACCTCGAGCACTCCGTATGCCCCGACGTCGACGGCATCGCCATCACCAAAGCGGACAGCGCCTCGCACGTAAAGCTCCTCGACCAGCTCGTCACCGAACTCGAGGTGAAGCGCGGAATGACGGTGGGACACACGAAGTTCATCGTCATGATCGAGACCGCGGACGCGTTCACCCGCATCGACGAGATCCCGCGCGCGAGCCCGCGCGTGGTGGCGATGAACATAGGGGGCGAGGACTTCGCGCTCGATCTCAACGCGCAGCCGGACGACGATGTGCTGCTGCATCCCAAGCA
>DATICE010000219.1:0-17759 GCA_035456985.1 Burkholderiales bacterium
TCGGCGACGGGCCAGTACCGTACGACGCCGTTACGGGGACTCCAACAGCACGCTCCGTATTTCCACGACGGTAGCGCCTCCGACCTGATCTCTGTCGTCGAGCATTACGACAGGCTGTTCGGGTTGAACCTGACCGCCGCGCAGAAGGCTGACCTCGTCGAGTACCTGAAGTCCCTCTGATCGGCGCACGCGATACGATGTGGAGGCGGCACTCGGTTGCCGCCTCAACACGCGTACAAGGCCATGAAGTACGACTTTCTGATCGACAGCTACGACACTGAAGCCGTGAAAGTCCTGAGCGTCTGGAGCGAGTTCAGAGATGACGATCTTCCTGTCCGGCCGAAGTTTGACGATCCGCGTGGACGCAGCGTGCACGAGCACATGGTGCATCAGTGCGTGAGCGAGGATACGTGGTTTCGGAACATGCTCGGCATCGACATCGGAGCACCGCCGCTTCCAGAGCGGGAGACCCGATTCGAGTTCATGACGCGCTACGCTGATGCCAGCCGCAAACGGCTTGATCGGTTGCGGCTGACCGACGAGCCGTGGTGGGAAGGGGTCGTCCAGTTTTTCGATGTGCCTCGCTCGAGGGCTTGGGTCATGACGCGCCGGCTCACGCACAGCTCGCATCACCGTGGCCAGCAGATGGCGATGCTGCGGATGCTCGGCCGCGATCTGCATAGCAATTACGGCCCGACGGCCGACACCGGCGGCCTGATGCATAATCACGCCCCGACTATTTACGCCTATGCCAGCCTGGACGCCCTGCTGAACGGCGAACGCCTCGGTGGTGCGAAAGCACCGCTGCCTGCAAGGCGTGGCGAGGTTCTTACGGAGCGGCCCGCGTAGGGTATTCATGCCGAACTGTCACTGTGGGGTCGTCGATCGGGCGATAGTAGGGCCGGTCGAACTACGCGGCCTGGGGAGAATTACTCCAACGGCTCGGAACGGGTGAAGCTAAGCGCGGCGGCGGCCCGCGCGGATGCCGAACCGCCGCCTTCGATCGTCCGTCATGCGGCTGGCGCCGGACTCGGTGCAACGACTTCGTTGCCGGCCGCTTTCCAGCCCTCCAGCCCCTCACGGTAGGCGCGGACGTTCGTGTAGCCCAGTTCGGTCAGTTTCGTCGCCGCCTCGATGCTCTGCGAGCACGCTGGCCCCCCGCAGTAGGTCACGATCTCCGCATCCTTCGCCAGTTCAGGAGTGCCAGGCCCGATCGCATCGAGCGGCACTCGCCGCGAGCCGGGGATCAACTCGCCGGCGAAGAACTTGTCCGTCTGCACGTTCAGCACGTGCAACCCGCTGTCACGGTCCAGGCCCTGCTGCAGTTCCGCAGTCGTCAGCGCGCGAACGTCGGCGAAACCGACCCGACGGGCGACGAGCGCACCTTCGCGTTGTCGCGGCAGGCACGGCTGATTCCCATCGTCGCGACCCAGAGCGTCAGTGCGCTGCGTTCCGCGCTGCCCGGTGACGAGAGTTGGCGCACGTTGCTCCAGTGTTTCCGGACCAAGTTGTTCCTCGCGACCAGCGACGAGTTCACCGCGCGAGCTGCGGCGGATCTCTGCGGTCGGCGCGACCCCAAGGTCCGCGTGGCGGCTGACTTCCTCAAGCGAATTGCGAGTGAGCCTGACGGCCTTCGCTAGAGGCGTCTCTGAACCGTTGGAAAAAGCTCTGGTGCCGTCGAGACTCAGGGTTCGGCGAAAAGGGAAACGCCCGCCTCGAGCGGTCGTCTCGAGAGCGGGCGTTTCACAGCGTGGGTTACACGCATCCTGGCGCGAGTCAGGATTCGATAACGAACTATGCGTTTGATTGTTCGTACGCGCACCTACGATGGGGCTAACATGCGGTCCCTCGAAGATGCGCCCTACGAGTCCGGTGGTTCCTCCATTTGAACCTCACGTTTCCGTCTCACGTGGTACTAATACCCATACGACCGTCTTCACCGCGTTGTCAAGCCCTGCATGTCCAGCCACTGAAGGCGACGCGCGCTCAGACTCTCTTTGCCGCAATCACCCCTGAAATCACGATCGGGCTGAATCGATGGCCTCAGTGGTAACGCTTACAGAGCGCTAGAATCGTCGTGTGGACGTGCCTGCGGATCCCTTGAGCTCAGGCGCTGCGGCGGCTGTTCGGGCGAACTCGTGCGAAGGCATTTCTTCCGCGGCGTCCCGCTGTCTGACCCTCTGTTGTTCGTCATCGTCCACGCTGAACACTAGGCAAGAACAGCGGTGTGCTGGAACCAAATGCTAGCAGGAAGCAGGTGCGCGATGAGCATCGCGGTTCTGCAGAAGTTGTGTAGCCAGATCCCGTGGTGCGAGCTGGCTGTTCTCGAGCCGACGGTGGAGCTGGCACTCGAGATTGCTCGCGAAGGTCGTGAAGGCCGCCGCATCGGCACGCTCTTCACCCTCGGTAACGCTGAAGCAGTACTTGCGGCGTCTCGACCGCTCATACTCGATCCTTTGGCGGCTCACGCACCTGCGCGCACGCACATCACCGATCCGAATCTGCGCGGCACGATCAAAGAGCTGGCCCAGCTCGATGGCGCCTTCGTGATCTCGGAAGCCGGAACGTTTGTGGCCGCGTGTCGTTATCTCGACGCATCCGGCGAGCACATTGATCTCCCGCTCGGACTCGGAAGCCGCCATTTGGCGGCGGCGTCGATTTCGCAGAAAGTGGGCTCCATCGCCATCGTCATCTCCGAGAGCGGTGTCGTCCGTGTATTCCATCGCGGGGTGATTGAGGCCGCGCTCATCCCAGAACTGTGGCTACTGGATCGCCACCATCCTGAACTCGGCGGGCGCGGCGTCGAAGACCGCCCGCGCGGCGTTGAGGTGCTGACCGTTGAGCCTGTGAGCGACGAATAATGAAGTATCACGCCACGTCAACCAGCCACGTCTTGCCGCATGGAACTCATAGCCGGTGTCGCCGAAGGTCATCGACCGCCCAGGTGTGAAAGGATCGGTCATAGACGCTACAGTCGGCCCGTGAACGGCTCAAGCGTCGGCCGCTGGCCGCCACGACGCGCCACAGCATCGACGGCGCAAAGAGCGATTCGGGTCCGGCGATCATGTGGAAGGCGCTGAGCAGGCGCAGCCGCACCTCCCAGTCGCGGGTTGTCAACCGGCCGACTGCGACCATGTAGCGATGCATCAGGCGGGTACTCAGGCCCGCCTGCGCGCCCTGCGTGCACTCCCTTCGGAAGTGAGCCGCTCGAGCCTTGTGAAAGATCAGGGAATGGTGCCGCGGACGGCCCAAGCGCGCGCGTGCATGACGATAGCCCTATCGGGGCCACCGCCGAGCAGCCTCCCGCGCAGGCGCAGCCGCAACGCTTCCCGGTCCTCACCTGACAGCGACGCCGCGTAGGCGCCGGCAGGCCCCTGCTGTTCCAGAAACGGCTTCCAGAAATCGTCGAACGACGCGAAACGCGTCTCGATGGTCAGCGCCTCTTCGACGACGTCATGCAGGCCCTGCCCGCGCCACAGCGCCGCGAGATCGTCGCGGCGGCAGAGCGGCAGGTTGCGCTCGTCCTTCGTGGCATGCGCCGGTGTGAGCGCTACCGCCTCGTCCCAGAACGCGCGCAGCATCTCCATGCCGTCACCGTAGTCCCAGACCGCGGCTGCGACAGTGCCCTTCGGTTTCGTGACCCGCGTCATTTCGCCCAGGGCCTTGCGTACGTCCGGGATGAAGTTGACGACCAGGAGCGATAACGTGCGGTCGAACATCGCGTCGTCGAAGCGCATGTGCTGCGCGTCGCCGACCTCGAAGAGGACACGCCTGCTGCCGTGCTGCGACTGCGCAAGCGCGACGTACGACGCCGACGGATCGATACCGACGATGCGGCTCGACGGCGCCACTTTCGCGACGGCCGCTGTGAGCGCGCCGGTGCCCGACCCGACGTCGAGTACGGTGTCGGCGTCGCGCACGCCGGCAAAACGGACGAAGAGAGGAGCCAGCCTGCGGCTCCAGCGTCCCATGAAGTGCTCGTAGGCCTGCGCTTCGGAGAAGATGGACTTCTGGCCACTCGAGGCGTCGATCAGCGTCGCAAGAGAGACAGCGAGCAGCGCCGAAATCGCCGTGACGGTTGAAACGCTGACAGGAACGTGCATCGCCTTTCTCCAATGACCGTGTACTCGTCCGTGACGCTATCCATCGTGACGGTGCATCGCGCGGCGCAGCGCCGCCAGCAGCGATGCCTCCAGGTCGGCAGGCATCTCCATCCGAGTCGCATCGCGCACAATGCGCGGCGTCTCGAGGTACGAGGCGATGAATGCGTCGCAGCGTTGACAGCCGGCGACATGCGCCTCGATCGCCGCGCGGACATCCGGTGCCAGGGCGCCTTCCAGGTACTCCATCAACAACTCGACGCCCGACATGCAGACGATGTCTTTCATGGCCTGTCTCCGGCGAGCGCGCCCAGATATTCACGCACCATCAGCCTGGCTCGATGGACGCGCTGCCGTACCGTCGCCGGTTCCACGCCCAACACCTGCGCCACGTCGGCCGTGGACAGTTCCTCGAGGTCGCGCAGCACGAACGCCTCCCGATACAGATCGGGCAGCCCCTCGATGGCGGCCTGTGCCTTCTTCGCCAACACCTGCCGGTCCAGCAACTCGTCGACGCGGGAGGCAGCCCGCAGGGCATCAGGCGTGTCCTCGAGTCTTCCGTCGGCATCGAAGCGCGGTAAGAGTTCATCGAGCGATTCGGCGGGCCGGCGCGCACGAGCGCGGCGATGCATCAGTCCGGCATTGGTCACGATCCGGTAGAGCCATGTGCTGAACCGCGCGCCACCGCGGAATGCCGAAATGTGGCGATAAACCTGCACGAAGGCGTCCTGCATGATGTCCGGCGCATCGGTTTCGCTCGCCAGGCGGCACGCAAGACGAAACACGCGATGCTGATAGCGCAGGACGAGCGTCTCGAAGGCGGCCTCATCGCCAGTCGCGGCCAGCGCCGCGAGGGCCTCGTCGCTCGATTCCGCCGCGCGGACGGTCATAGTCTCGATCTTACTGGCGCCTAATCGCGGCTTTGATCTTCGCGGCCAGCTCCGGCGTCACCTCGGGCACCCCATGATCCTGCGCGGCATGGGCCGCCACCTTGTCGGTTAACTCCTCCTCGGTGTCGGCGCTGGCCGTAAAGCCACATCCGGGGACGACCTCATTGCAGGCGATGTGAACAGTGGTCCTGGGGCGATCGTGTGCTGACATCCCGTTACCCTTTCCTTGGTCGGTGCGAGTCTGCCCTTGAGATGCCGGATCTGGCCGGGTGTGACAGCTCCTGGTCACGACGGTGGGTCGTCCGGCATCAGACGGCCATGGGACTGTACGTGGCCGGCCTGTGGCGCTATCCTGTCAAGACCCTAGCGGGGGAGCGTCTTTCGACGGCGGCGGTTGGCTTCACCGGCATTTTCGGCGATCGCGCGATCTGGGTCGTCGGCCCCGAAGGGATCCGGACGTCGCGGCGGCACTATCGCTTGCTGGGCTTGCGTGGCACGTTGAGCGCGCAACGGCATGTGCTCATCAACGGTTACCTGTGGAAGAGCCGCGAAGCGCTCGCACTCGTCAAGCGAGCCGCCGGCGACGATGCGTGGCTGGCGGCCTCTGACGTGCAGGATCGATTCGATGTCCTGCCCCTGCTGGTGGCGACCGATGGCGCGGTCGCCGCATTCGGACGCGACATTCGCCGCCTGCGGCCGAACATCCTGATCGGTGGCGTGGATGGCCTCGCCGAGTGCGACTGGCCGGGCGCGGAGCTGCACATCGGCAGCCTGATTGTGCGTCTCGATTCGCTCCGGGCTCGATGCCCGATGACGACAGTCGACCCCGACACCCTCGAACGCGACGCCGAAGTCCTGCGCGACATCGGCCGACGCTTCCGTGGCCGCCTGGCCCTCAACTCGGACGTCGCCCGTCCGGGCACGATCGCCATCGGTGATCCAGTGACGCTAGTACGCCCGCACTAGCAGGCACGATCGGCGATTCGCGCACCTCGCGGCGTCACGAGCAGGTTGCGAATTCGTCCCTGACACCAGACTCTTCAAGTCTTTCCACTGCCGTCAGGGAGCAAGCGTGTCCACCGTAGGCGCGAGCGTCAAAACGCCACGAAGGGAAACTCCGGCGCGACCCCGAGATAGACCTGTCCCACCGTCTCCAATCGACTATCAGACACGAAGCCGTGGTGACGGACGGTCTGCGCGTCGCGGAAGTGACGCTCGAGCCGGCTCCGCGTATAGATGCCGCTCGTACCGCCCATACGGTGCATGAGATCGGTCGCCCGGGCTGCGGTGCGCACGGCCCACGTGCTGGCCAGCATGAGGTCTGCCTTGTCCTCGAGCGTGAACGGCTGCTGCGCGACTGCGCGCTCCCACGCCCTGGTCAGCGCGTCGTAGAAAAAGAGGCGCGCCGATCGAGCCATCGCTTCTGCTTCGGCGACGGCGGATTGAACCGCACCCCGATCACGCGCCCTCTTCATCGAACCGAGTGGGACCTTGGTGGTCACAATGTCGCGCAGCTCGCGGATGGCGCCGCTGGCGATCGCCAGCGCGACGGGGGCGATAATCGGGTAGGTCGCGGCGAGCGCAGGCATCCGGTACAGCGGCCCGTCGAACGGCGAAGACGCGATGGAATCGGGCTCGACACGGAAGGCCCGCGACTCTGGTACGAACACGCCGTTTGCCTCGATATCGTTGCTATCGGTGCCGCGCATCCCGAGGGAGCTCCAGGTGTCGATGATCTCGACGTCGGTCGTGCGCATGACGACGGAGATGAAGTCCGGCCCGGCTGGCGTCATGCGCGGCTCGTCGCCATCGAACACGATCGCACTCATCAACGCCCAACGGGAATCATGGATGGTGCTCGCCAGCGGACCACGCCCCGTGATTCGGTAACCGCCGGGCACTTCTTCAGCCCGGTGGGGAGGGGCGAACGACGCGGCCATCATTAAATCGGGGCCGTCCTCGTACAGTTCGGCGACGCCTTCGGGCGACATGCGCGATGTCCACCATGCGCCGGTGTTGACCTGAAACGCCCAGCCCGCGGCACTGTCGAACGTGGACACCTCCTCGACGACGCGCGCGAACGTCACCGGATCCACCTCGAGACCGCCGAGAGCCCGAGGCGTGAACAGACGGAAGAGTCCCGCGGCTCGAAGCGCATCGACCACCGGCGGCGCCAGCCGGCGGTCGCGCTCCGTCGTCTCGACGTGCTTCGAGATGACGGATCCGACGTCGCGCGCGGCGGCGACGATGCCCTCGTCTACCTCGACACGGGTGGCAGACGAAGGGTCTACGGAAGCGACGGTTGACTGCGACGACATTGTCATAAGCGAACCCTCCGAAGCAGTGCCGGCTCCCTCAGTTACGGCCGGCAGACGTAATAAGCGTTCAGCGGATCTCCCTCCACTCTTGAGACATCGACGGACGCGAATCCGGCCTCCGCCACGAGCTCGCGCGCCTTCTCCTCGCCCCAACAGGCGCCCAGTCCCTCGCCGCCCTGCGCCAGCGAGACCGTCATGCAGTGCATCGTGGACACCGTGAAGAGGAATGGCGCCAACGGATTGTCCAGATTGCCTTCAAGGTGACTCGACGCGGCGATATCCACCATCAGAAAAACGCCACCGGTGCGCAGCGCCTCGCGAATCGCACGGAGGACGCGTCGTGGCGCGGCCTGATCGTGAATGGCGTCAAACGCGGTGATGAAATCGAACGCCGCGGGCGCCGAGAAGGTCGCCGCATCCTGGGCCACAAACCGGGCGTTGGTCAGACGGGCGGCCTCGGCTTCAGCCCGGGCTGTCGCGATGGCCTCGGTCGCAATGTCCACACCCACGAACCGGCTGCGTGGAAATCGTTGTGCCATCATGCGGATGGCCACGCCCTCGCCGCAGCCGATATCGAGGACGTCAGTACCGGCCTCGAGTCGATCGACGAGGCCAGGCACGAGCGGAAGTGTGCAGGTCAGCAACGTGGCTTCGAGTGTGGTGTGGCTGCTCTCGGCCATGAGCGCATGGAAACGCTCAAACGCGCGGTAATCGACGCCACCGCCTTTTCGGAACACCTCGACGATAGCGCTCTCGACCTGGCCAAGCATTGCCACGATCTGCGCCAGCTCCGCGAGGTTGTCAGGCCCAGCGGCGCGGGTCAGCGACGCGGCATGCTCCCTAGGCAGCCAGTACGTGCGCGCCGCCGGGTCGTATTCGATGATTCGGCCTGTGACCAACGCGCCGAGCCACTCGCGCACGTACCGTTCGTTCAGACCGGCCGCCGCGGCGATCCGATCCGACGTCGCCGGTTCCAATGTGGCGAGCGTATCGAGCAAGCCGGTGCGATGGCCCACGCTGAGCATCAGCGACAGGAAGCCGCCATTGACGATGTCGAGCGCGTGCTCCGCAAAGGCTTGGGTCCGTGTCGTATCCAGGACGGTGCTCATGTCCATCCCTTACCTCAGTGTTGAAGAAATCGAACGCGGATCAGCCACGGACGCGAACGCAGAGCGTCCGTTCCGCTTCGTCAGAGCCGGACAATCGAGAGCAGGTACTCCTGCGGCAGCCGCAAGCTGCCATCGGTCGCCTCGTTCGCGCGCTTCCAGACGTCGACAACGCCTGCTCGCATTTCGCTGAAGCGTTCCCCCAGCATCGCCTTCGCCGTCACCATCGGCGGAAAATGCGCCATGAAGAAGTCGGCAAACGATTCGAGCGACTCCCACTCGATCCGGTTCACATGGCGCTCGAATTCGAACTTGGTCGCGACGTCACCAAAGAGTTCGCGCACGTGATCCTCGCGGCCCCACAGCGCCGGCGGCGAGGCGTAGTCGGGCGGCGGCGGCATATAGGGTGCCGCCGCTTTCGAGAGGTCGCCGAACACGCCCTCGGGTGTCCACGTCGCGGTGACAATGGCGCCTCCGCGGCGGCACACTCGCGCCATCTCCTGGGCCGTTCGCTGGTGACGCGGAGCGAACATGTGGCCGAACGTCGAGAGCACCCGGTCGAAGCTCCCGTCCTCGAAAGGCAGATGCTCGGCGTCGCCCTCTCGCCACTCGATCTCGAGCCCTTCCGCCCTGGCTCTGGCCCGGCCCACCTCGAGCAGTTTGGCCGCAAGGTCGAGCCCAGTCACGTGAGCGCCGGCCCGGGCCGCGGGCCAGGCAGCGTTTCCGGTGCCGCATGCGACATCGAGTACCCGCATCCCCGGCGTGATGCCGGCGCGCGTCACTACGAGCTCGCCGACGTCGGCGATGTAGGGCGAGCACGCGCTGTAATCGCCGCCCTCCCACGTGGCGCGCTGCCTGGTCTTGAACTCGTCCAGCTGAAGAACGGGCATGGGAATACCTCCTCGTAAGGTTCGACGTTTCTGCCATGAGTGCCGCAGACGGGCCGGACGTTACAGCAGGAGGGTTAGAGGCGAGACCAGCCGCGGAAGGCCGTGAGCAGCGCCTCGCGAGCTTCGGGCGAAAGCGACTCTTCGGGCAGGCGCCCGAGTACGCGGATCGTCTCGCGAAACTGTTCCAGGTAGGTCCGGCAGGCCTCGCACTCCGTGAGGTGCGCCTCGAACCGAGCCCGGTCGATAGGCGAGAGCCGGTCCTCGAGATAGTCGGTCACGAGCTCCACCAGCTCCCGGCACGGCAATTCCGGCAGGTCCGTCACGATCACGTCGCCTCCGTCGCGGCAAAGTACCGCTCGAGCGCATTGCGGACCCGCGAGCGTGCCCGGTGCAGCAGCACTCGTTGATGAGTGTCCGTGATTCGGAGAATGTTACAGACCTCGGTGGATTGGAGTCCTTCGACATCGCGCAGGAGAACGACTTCACGCTGCGTTGACGGGAGCGCATCGATCGCACCGAGGATCACGGTGCGCGTCTCTCGAACGAGCAGCTCCGCTTCCGGCGTGCGCCACTCTGTAGGCTCGGCGGCCCAATGGTGAGGCCATCGGGGATGGTTGGCGGGCAGAAACCGGACCGGATCGACGACGGGGCCCGACTCAGATGAGGTCGTGACGATGCGCCGCTCTGTACGGGCGCGTGACCGCGCACAGTTCACGACGATGCCGAGCACCCAGGTGCGAAGAGAGGAGCGGCGTTCGAACCGATCCAGCGAGCGCAACACTGTCAGCCACGCGTCCTGCACGACCTCCTCCGCAACCGCACGACTCTCGACGTGCGAGAGCGCCAGGCGAAGCATCATGCCGCTCCAGTTTTCGACGACCTCACTGAAGGCGCGCTCGTCCCCCTTCTGCAGCCCCCTGATGAGCGCATCATCATCGCCATGACTGTGAGTCGGTCCAGAAGGTTTCGAAGAATGCACGCTCGTGCCGTCACCTATGTTGGATCTTAGCGACGTTGCTTTGTGGCGCAATGGGCTTCAGAACAAGTGCTGAACAGGTGTATTCTGCCGTCTTGCGTGCCCCTTCGGCACAGCGCCGCGGAGTGCCATGGATTCCCATGAGGCCGCAGGCCTCGCCGGCTCATTCGGTGTCCAGTCGACCGATGGAACGACGATCAGGGTCTGGGTCCAAGGCAAGGGTCCGCCGATCGTGCTCGTGCACGGGTCGTTGCGTGATTACACGATCTTCGAGCCGCTGGTTGCGCACCTGCAACCAGCCATGACCACATACGCGATCGACCGTCGAGGGTTCGGAGCCAGCGGCGACGGCGACGGATACACCATCGAGCAGGAGTTCGAAGATGTCGCGGCCGTGGTGGACGCCATCGCGGCCCGCGCCGGATCCGTCGCCCTCTGGGGCCACTCGTACGGCGCGGGCTGCGCCATGGGTGCTGCGGCGCTCACCAATAACGTGTCGCGCGTGATCCTGTACGAACCCGGATTGGGGATTGCCTATCCGCCGGGGTGGCTTGAAACTCACGAGGAAGCGCTCGCGGGGGGCGATGCCGAGAAAGTGATCCGCGCCGTGCTGATCGACATCCTCGAGATGAGCGAGGAGGACGTTGAGACCAGACGTGCGGCGCCGCAGTGGCCTGCGTATCTGAACGCCGCAGCGACGGTGCTTCGAGAGGCTCGAACCGAGCATACTTGGGTCTACCGGCCGGGCGCCCTCGACCGCGTCGACGCGCCGACGCTCGTCCTGGTCGGCGCCGAGACGTCGCCTGCGCTGATGCGATCCACGCTGCGAGCCGCCGCGGCGATTCCTGGGGCACGCACGCAGGTGCTCGGGGGCCATGGACACCTGGCCTGCATCACCGACCCGAGCTTGATCGCGTCGATTATCACGCAGTTCTGCGGCATCGGAGGTGCGCCCTCTTGACAGGCGCTGCCGCTCCCGGCCGCCGGCTACCTCCGTGAGTGGTTGTGCTCCACGACGTCAGACGGGCGGCACGCTGTACCTTTCGGTGGTGCTCGGACCTGCGTGTAGATTTTTAGCCTTCGCCTCGAATGCAACCGACCAGTGGGGCTCGGAGATGCGTCAACTCTTCAGGCGTGACATTGACACGCGGTGGGAACCGTGGCCAAGCCCCATGTAAATGGCGAAATCAATAACGTCGTTCTTCTGTTTGGGACTGCTGGCCTGTTCAGCCCAGCAAGCGAGTGAGTCCACGACGGCGTCTCATGCGGCACCAAGAATACGCGCCTCGACGGAGTGGTCTATGAGCCGGGCGGTCCTCGATGGCCTCACGCTCGCCTACGAACGCGCCGGCTCGGGTGATCCGATCGTGTTCATACACGGAGCGCTCATTGCAGACGTGTTTCGGCCGCTTGTCACCGAGTCTGCACTCGCGAGTGGGCATGAGCTGGTCGTTTATCATCGCCGCGGCTACACGGGCAGCACGCACGCTGCCGGCGCACTCACGGTTGCGCAACATGCCGCGGATTGCCGCGCCTAACTGCGGCACCTCGGCATCGAGCGTACTCACATGGTCGGGCACTCATACGGCGGTGCCGTCGCACTCCAGCTCGCGCTCGACTCACCGGAGTTGATCGAGTCGTTGGCGCTACTCGAACCGGCGGTCTTCGGCGGTCAAGCGTATCTGGATGCACTATCGAAGGGTCAGGAACGCTCTCGACGAGAGGGCGCCGAAGTCGTGATCGACGACTTCCTGAAAATGCGGTTTGGAGCGGACTACCGCCCCCGACTTGATCGGGTGCTGCCAGGTTCCTTCGCCCAAGCCGTCGTGGACGCCCCGACATGGTTCGAGCAGGAGATCCCCGGTTTGGGAGCGTGGACGTTCAACGAGGATGAGGCGCAGCGAATCACGCAGCCGGTCCTGGCTGTGCTCGGCGGGGAAAGCGACACGCTCTGGCCTCGCTTTGGCGAGACCCATCGGCGGCTTCTGTCGTCGCTGCCCAATGTCGAGGGTGTCGTCATTGCAGGTGTGAACCACGGGATGTTGGTCCAGGATCCCGCTGCGGTCGCCTCGACGCTTGCCACGTTCTTCCGGCGCCATCCAATCTCCCGCTGACATCGCGCAAATGCTTGCGCGGCTTCGATCCGTGACCCTCGGCCTGCGGCCGCATCCGAGGCGTGCTCAAAGCCCTGAATTCAATGATGCTGGAAAAGCGTGAAACCGGAGCGCGACGCAATCGACCGAATTAATCCTGTTCCAGGTGGGTGGCAAGCGCGAGCCGTTGATGATCATCGCGACGCCTCCGCGCGGCAAGGCACCATCTTCCGCTACTTACGTCCCCCTTCAAGGCGCAGAAACCGGGCCGCGTTGTTGTAGAAGATGTCTCGCTTCTCCTCGGCGGTCAGGTAATTCGCCTCCTCGATCGCTTCGATCGCCTCGTCAATCTTCTCGGGCCATCGCATCTGGTCGGAGCCAAACATCAAGCGGTTCCCGAGGCCGGCGCGAACGAGGGCCTCGACGTACCGGTGAAACGCAGAGCGCGGGATGATCCAAGTGATCGTCGACAGATCGCCGTAGAGTTGAGGATATTGATACATCATCGCGATCATCTCGTCGAGGAACGGATACCCGCTGTTCTCGACGAACACTCTGAGGTTCCTATGTCGAACCAGCACCTCCTCGAGGAGGAGCGGACTGCCCGCGGCCGAGCGGAACCCCGGTACCGGTGGACCAATCCCTTCGGTGTGAATGAGGACAGGGACATCGAACTCCTCCGCCAGTGCAAAGTACGGGGCCAGCGCCGGATCGTTTGGCGCCACGCCCATGAGCTGCGATCCGATCTCACCCATGCCGGCCAGGCGTCTCGCCGTGTACTCCTGCCTGAGCATCTGCGGCGTGAGCTCACCGGGCTTCTCAATGAAGGGCGAAGCGATGAACCGGCCGGGGGCCGCCGCGACCCAGTTCTGGACGATGCCCAGGTCGGCGCCGCTCAGGAATCCCAGGACGATGTTGTGGCGGTTCATCGCGTCGAGGGTCTTCCGCAATGACTCCTCCGGCGTCGCCGTCGCAGCCCCTTCGGGCTGACACGGGCGTGGGAGGCATGGAGGTGGGGCTCCAGCGGGAAGATTGAGCGGGATATGGTGCGCATGCATGTGCATGTCGATCACCGGAGCGCGCTGTTGAGCGGAAAGCGCGGCGTACCAGAGGCCCGCAAGCATGACTAGTACGGACACGAGCCCGTTACGCATACTGCCTCCCAGCGGTTGTCGCTCTGGCCGCAGCGTCGTCTTTTTTTGACAGTCGCGTGGAAACGATGTGGTCGACGATGTGCTCGGCATCGCGCCCCACACCTCCCACCAGCGCCGAACTCAGCGAGTAGAGAAAGAGGAGCCCAATGAAGTAAAGACCCGGACAGGCGTCGACGATGCCTCGATCATGAATGGGAAGGCCATTGTGGCTGGGCAGCGAGAGATCGATCCAGTTGTAATTGGGTGCGTAGCCGGTGCACCAAATGACGTTCGACACCTCGAGGACCCTTCCATTCTCGAGGATGGGATTTCCATTCTTCACCCCGGTCATACGCGGCACTCGTTCGATGCCTGCCGGGGCAAAGTCCTTTCGTCGCACCCTCCCGAGGGGAATTCCACGAGGGGGATCGAGAAAGTGGTCGCGGAGCTTCCTTCCAAGCGCCGTCTTGACCGTCAACCGGGTTGCCACGAACCACATCATGGGCGTGAGCAGGTGATCGAGACGAGTTCCGGCCCGGGCAGGCTCCTGCCCCGTGTCCGGGCCGGATAACCATGTCTGATGATGGGGAGCGAGTTCCATGGCGATCTCCGCCCCGGAGTTCCCGGCGCCCACGACCAGCACTGCGCCTTTCTGAATTTGGGATGGGTTGCGGTACTCCTTCGAGTGGAGTTGGACGATGCTCTGATCCAGCTCGCGCGCGAACGACGGAACTCTCGGGTTGTTGAAGGCGCCGGTCGCCACGACCACGTTCTCGGCGGAGAGCGCCTGCTGACCACATGTCACTTCGAATCGATCCCCCGTCTTCGCCAGCCGGTCGACCTTGACACCGGTTCGGACAGGAAGCTCGAATGCACGGGCATACGCGTCGAGATAGTCGGCGGTCTCGTCCTTTGTCGGATAGGCCCCGGGCGAACCCGGAAACGGCATTCCCGGCAACCCGTTGTAACGGCCCGGTGTAAACAGACGCAACGAATCCCACCGATTCCGCCAGGCAGCACCGACGCGGTCGTTCTCGTCGAGGATGACGAACGGCAGCCCCCTTTGCCTGAGGTGGTAGCCGACAGCCAAGCCTGCTTGGCTTCCACCGATGACGACTGATCCAAGCTGCTGCTCAGTCATTGGTGCTTCGATGGAGATCAGCTTGCCATTCCGGTCGCTCTGCCCACGGCCGGCGCGATGTTCTGATTCATGCGGAACAGGTTCGCAGGGTCGTACTTCTGCTTGAGCGCAGCCAGCCGCTGGTAGTTGGCGCCATAAGCGGCCCTGACCCGACTCTCGCCCTCGTCACCGAGATAGTTCACATAGACGCCCTGCTCCAGGAATGGCTCCATGGCGCCGTAGCAGGAGCGTCCCCACGCGATGTTGTCGTGCGACGCCGCCGGGTCACGCCATGCCCTGAGAACGAGGCAACTGTGCTGTGCGCGTCGATGGCTGAAGGCGGTGTCCCGCTCGCCGACCCGGCCGATCGCGCCCCCCAAGTGTTCGATCGCCACGGCTGCGAACGGCGAGGGAACATCCGCCGCGAAGAAATCGACGAGCGTCTCGATCGCGTCGTCACTGAAGGTGCGGAAGAAACCGCTCTTCCAGTAATGACAGAAGCCCGGCGCGAGGACCTCCGTCAGCAGGTTTTGGATGCGGGCGTACGGAGAGGGACCAATGGTGTCTACGATCGGAGAACCGAACTGCCGAAGGGGCCGCAGGACGCGCTCGCCATCGTCGATGGATCCGCAATAGCACACGATGAAGGCGAGCGCGGGACCTTCCGGGCCCGAAAGCAGTGTGGCATCGGCCCTCACCTCGTCCGGCGCGGCCAGGGACCAGTCGCGGTAGAAGCGCAGCGTCTCCTTCGCCCGATCCAGAGGGAAGATCAGCTCGCCACCGAGCACGGGACCCACCGGGTGTACGCGATATTCGAACGAGGTCACCACCCCGAAATTTCCGCCGCCGCCGCGAAGCGCCCAGAAGAGATCGGCATTATCTTCGACGCTCGCCTTCAGCACGCGTCCGTCTGCGGTCACGACGTCGGCTGAAATCAGGTTGTCACAGGCCAGCCCGTACTTGCGGTTCAGGTACCCGATTCCTCCGCCGAGTGTCAGTCCCGCGATGCCCGTCGTTGGAACAATCCCGCCAGTCGATGCCAGCCCGAACGCCTGGGTTTCGCGGTCGAAGTCGCCCCATGTCGCGCCGCCTTCCGCGCGAGCCGTCTGTGTAACGGGATCCGCCCGCACGCTGCGCATCCGCGACAGGTCGATCACGAGTCCGTCGTTGCACACGGCATTCCCGGTCACACCATGGCCGCCGCCTCGAATCGAGACGAGGAGATTGTTTTCGCGAGCAAACATCACGGCCTCCCTCACATCGGCAACGCCCCCACATTGCACGATGAGAGCCGGGAACCTATCGATCATCGCGTTGAATACCACACGCGCCCGGTCGTAGCCGTCGTCTCCTCGGCTCAGGACGCCACCAAGAACTCGCGAGCGAAAACCGTCGACGGTAGCGTGCGGCAGCATGATCTCCGAACCTGAGCGGGTAGCACACTTCAAAGCTCCCACGGCTGTTCCTCCTTTGGCCGCGTCCTGCTCGCGTCCTGTTCGAGACGCAGGAATCGAACTGCCTTGTGATAGAGAATGTCTCGTTTCTGCTCCGCCGCCAGGAACGGCGCCTGCTCGATCTCCTTCATCGAAAACTCATTGCCGTACGCGTCAGTGGACGTCGGCTGCAGCGAAGGTTCCTCCGCATGTCGATGCTCCGCCAAGGACGAAAGCATCGAGTAGTCGGTCCCGTCCGGAATCGATTCGTTCGGCCAGTGATGGCGCCGACATTCACGCGTGCCATGATCTGTGCCTTCGCTCAGATAGCCGCCTCAGGGTCGGTCAGTCCTAGCTCTCAACCCGAAATATCTCGCGCCGGCCGCTCTCCACGAGGTCGTGATAATCAGCCATCGCCTTCCCCACGGTCTCGTTCGCCGTGAGCTTCTGCTCGACGGCGAAGAAGTCATCGATCTTCTCGACCTTCGCCTCCGCGACGATGGTCCAGAACGGTTCGCCTGTGACATCGGTGAGCAGGCGCATCGGTTCGTGCCCCATCTCTTGGAGCGCGTGCGAGATCGCTCTGAATTTGTCAGCCATCTGGCGGACCTTGCCCGGTTTGCAGTGCAGGACCTCACGAATCACGTACATGACACGCTCCTTTCAGATCGTCCTTGCCGATGACGTCTCTGCCTCATGCGCGGCAGCCATAATGCGGCCGATGTTCTCGCCCGACATGAAATCGGGCAACGGAATGGCGCCGGTGATCGCAGACAGGAACGCGTTGGTGGCGTCCTGGTTGTAACGCAGCGCACCAAAGAGGGCTTGCATCTCCGGCGGCGGGGGCTCGAGCGCTGCCAGGTGCGTGGTGAACTCGTACATCGGCCGCACGCGTTCATTCCGCGCGGCTTCGTGTGCCGCCAGTCGCTCGTCGAACTCACTGCCATCCGCGAGCCCGGCACTCAGCGCCGCCACGACCGCCTCGGCGTCGATGAACGCGTCACTGATGCCCTGTGCGGTAATCGGATCGCGGTTGTAGCTCGCGTCGCCGACGAGCGCCCACCCCTTGCCATAGGGCTTGCGGAAGTATCCGGGCACGCCCGCCGTGCCGTACCACTTCTCCTCGCGAAGGCCCTCGCGCACGCGGGCAAGGAAATCTGGTGCCGCCTCGAGCGCCCGCCAGACGTGGCCGTCGACGTCATTGCGGATGGTCGGAAAGTCCCTGGCGGGCCAGTTCACCATCACGAGATGGAGCCCGTCGTTCGTTGGCGCACCACCAAAGGCGACGTGCTCCCGGACATACAGCTCGATATCGTTCTGTCTGAGGCCGCTGAAGTACGAGTAGTAGGCACACGCCGAGACAGGCTCAGCGTCGTACTCCGCCGCTCGCACGGTTCGGGCCACGAACGAATTCACACCGTCGGCGCCGATGACCACCCGGGCACGCTCCTCGATCGGCTTCATGCCCTTCGCGTGCCCACGAATGCCGATGACCGTGTCGTTGGCGACAAGCAGTTCGTCGACGATGAAGCCCTCTCGAACGTCCGCGCCGGACTCGGCCGCCGCGTTCACGAGAAGCGCGTCGAGCACCGTGCGGCGGGGACAGAAGCCTCCCATCCCGTCGTTCGCGTCGGGAATCGTGCCGCGCAGCGCAAATGGACCCACATCGAACGTCATTCGCCGGCAAATAGGCGGCACCC
>DATICE010000220.1:0-2644 GCA_035456985.1 Burkholderiales bacterium
ACGAGCCGACCGGCGACTCCGGCGCGATCCGCCGCGCGGCGGGCGAGTGCCTGAAGCGCGTGCCGCTCGACCGGCGCATTCGCCTCCTCGGCGTGCGGGTGGGCGCGTTGAGCAGGCCGGGCGCCACTCTGTTTTAGTGACGAGACCGGGTCCGATCGCGGCTTACGTCCGAGCTTCGATCTTGCCGATGGCCCGGATCTCGCCGTCGAGGCGCTTCAGCTCGGCGTCGTACCACGCCTTCAGTGCGTCGCCGTCCAGGTAGTCGATCGTCACGTTGATCTTGGCCATGGTTGCCCTGAACTTCGGGTCCGCCGCGCTCTCGCGCAGCGCGGCCTGCCACGCTTTGACGGCGGCAGGGGGCGTCTTCGCGGGTGCGAAGTAGCCTGCCCACAGCATGAAAGCGGCATCGTAGCCCGCCTCCTTCAGCGTGGGCGTATCGGGGAATGCGGGCCCGCGGCTGGGGCCGGTCTGAGCGATCAGGCGGATGCGCCCGGAGCTGACGTGCGGACTGCCGACGCCCACCGGGACATGCATCATGAACACGTGCCCGCCGAGCACGGCGATCATCGCCGGGCCCGCGCCGTTGAAGGGCGTGTGGAGCAGGTCGATCTTCGCCACGCGCATCAGCATCGCCATGCTGACGTGCCCGGTGCTGTAGAGCCCTGGCGACGAGTACGTCAGCTCGCCGGGCCTCGTCCTCGCCAGCGTGACGAGTTCCTTCACGGTCCTCGCCGGCAGGCTGGGATGCACGACGAACAGCAGCGGGTCGGCGGTGACCCGCGCGAGCAGCACGAAATCGTCGGGCGAGTAGGGGGCGGAACGGCCAAGCGCCGTTTCCGCGATCGGGATCATCACGTGGGTCACCGTGTTGAGCAAGACGGTATAGCCATCGGCGGGCGCTTTCCCGACGTACGCGCCGCCCACGGCGCCACCGGCACCCACGCGGTTGATAGTGATCACAGTCTGCTTGAAGGCGCGCTGCAGCGGTTCCGTCATGCCGCGCGTGATGATGTCCGATGTGCCGCCGGGCGCATTCGGGTTGACGACGGTAACGAGACGGGACGGGAACGGTTCCTGGGCCCCCGAGAGGGAGGCGGACAGCGCCAGAAATAGCGATGCTGCGGTGGTCGCGACGGGTTTCATGGTGTTTTCCTCCTCCGGAGAAATTGGGTCGGAGTCGATTTCCGTGGAAAGTATCGCGCCAAACCCCGGCCTGCGCCACAGGGGCGAAGCCCCCGTGGGAGTGACGAGATACGGGTGGCCCGCCTTCGCAAGCCGCACCGCGAGCGAGGGACCGGACTGCCCGGTGCCGGTGACGATGGCGTCGTATTTGTCGGTCATATGCCGCCTCAGTGACCGTATCGGTCAGCGCTCAAGAGCATAAGCTCATTCCAATTTCGTAGTTGTTTCTGCGCGCTTTGGCCCCAAACTTGGGCACATGTCCGGCAGGGATTATCCCGAGAAGATGAGCTATCGCGCGGATCTCGCGGTCCTGTTCGAGCACCCGGAGTGGCAGAAGCCGCTGTTCCAGGCGCTTGAGCGTCGCGGAGTGCGCTACGTTCCCGTCGATCTCAAGAAAGCCGCGTTCTCGGATGCCGATGCGCCGCTGGCACCGCTTTATTTCAACCAGGCGAGCCCCTCGGCGTACGTGCGCGGCAACACACGCGCCGTGCCGTATGCGCTTGCCTACCTGCGCGCGCTCCATATCCGTGGCGTGCGCGTGCTGAACGGCGTGAACGCCTTTGCCATCGAGATCAGCAAGACGGCGCAGGCCGCGCTGCTGCGGGGCCTCGGCATTCCCGCGCCCCGGGTGTGGACGTTCAACGACCTCGAGGCGATCCGGGCGCGCGCGCACGAGCTTTCCTTCCCGGTGCTGCTCAAGCCCGAGCAGGGCGGCAGCGGCGCGCGCATCATGCTGGTCGAGAGCTTCGCGCATCTCGAGGCGCTTCTCACGCAGCGTCCCGAGCACTGGCTGCCGGACAACCTGCTGCTGCTGCAGGAGGTGATCCCGAGCGATCCCGCCCGCGGCATCGTGCGCATGGAATTCCTCGGGGGCGAGCTGCTCTACGCCATGCGCGTGATCTCGCACGGGCGCTTCAACCTGTGCCCCGCGCCGGTGTGCAATCCGGAAGAGGGCGGTGCCGGGGTCTGCGAGGTCCCGGTGGAGCAAAGCTCCGCTCCGCCCGTCGAGTTCTATCCGTATCCCGAGGTGCCGGCGCGGGCCGTGGCTTTCGGCAAGCGCATTTTCGCGGCGGCGAAGCTCGACGTGGGCGGAATCGAATATCTCGAGGCGGACGACGGGCGTCTCGTGTTCTACGACATCAACGCCAACTCCAACCTGCGCCCGTCGATCGGGCAGGCATTCGGCCTCGATCCTTTCGAGCGCGTGGTGGACTTCCTCGTGCGCGAGATGAAGCGCAGCGCCGTAGCTTCCCCGGGAAAGGCGCTCGCCTGATGTGAGGGCAGCCCGCCGCGGACTCGAACCGCGAACCTTCCGCTTCAGAGGCGGACGCTCTACCCATTGCGCTAGCGGGCAGCAGAACAGCCGGATCGGCGTCCGGTTTCATTCGACCGTGCTTTGCCCGAGGAAGTTCGGGCTGCGGGTGAGGGCGGACCTGAAGGCAGAAGGCACGAGGCGGAAGGA
>DATICE010000221.1:0-2218 GCA_035456985.1 Burkholderiales bacterium
GAGCCGGCGCTCGATGACGCCGAGTTGCACGAGCCGGCTGACCGAGTAGAGCGGCACGATGCCGGGCAGGGGATAGTCGGAGCCGTTGAGCAGGCGCGGGTGCCACTCCTCGCGCTCGAGTAGCGCGACCAGGGCCGGTCCCACGCGGTTCATCTGCGCGATGCCCGAGACGTCACCGAAGAGTTTCGCGCGATAGCGCGGGTCGTCCATCATGCGCGCGAACAGCGAGAAGCTCGCAACGTAGGGGCCGTGCTCGCCGCGGTCGAGATCGCGGTCCACGCCGAGGGTGGCGCAGTGCGCGATGACGACTCTTACGCCGTGCTCGAGCGCTCGCCGCAGCAGCAGCGGGTTGCCCAGGTGCTGGCGGTCGCCGACGTTCACCGCGCGCTCCATCCCGCCGTGGGTAATGAGCGGCAGGTCGAGTTTCACGAGTTCGGCGTAGAACGCGTCGCAGCGGGACGAGGCGGGGTCGATGCCCATCGCGGCGGGCAGCCACTTCACCGCGCGCGCGCCGTTGCTCTTCGCCCGGCGCAGCGCCTCCAGGCTGTCGCGGCGGAAGGGGTGGATGGACGCGGCCCATTCGAAGCGTTCCGGATACCGCCGGGCGGTCGCCAGCGCATATTCGTCCGGGACGTGAAAGGAGGTCTCGTCCGGCAACGGCGTTCCATCTGCGGCGTAGTGCCGGTCGAAGGCGAGCAGCACGAGCTTCCCGCCAGGGCGCATTCCGTCGAGCAGGTTGAGCATGCGGTCCACGTAGCTCTGGTCGACGCTGCCGAGCCCTTCGCGAACGCAGCCGGCGTTGAGGAAGAACAGGCGCTGTGCGTACTGCACCGGATTCGCGATGTTGAACATGGCGGGATTCAACCAGATCCCGCTTCCCGAATCGCCGGTGCCGATGAGGTGCACGTGACAGTCCCACACGCGCGCGGCATCGATCCCGTCCCACGCCGCGAGCACCGCCTCGTCCCGCGCCAGCTTCGGCGGCAGCTCGGCGCGGCAGGCGTTGAACACGCCGTACTCGAGCGAATAGTCGCAGCCGCCGAGCGCAACGCTTCCCCCGGCAGCGAGCAACAGGCGTCGTCGATTGCGCGTCATTGGGGTCGTTCCCTATGATAGCCAAAAGGCGACCGCATGACCGGAACCGTAACCCTCCCGACCTGGATCTTCGTCGTGCTGCTCGTGCTGGCGCTGTGGGCGCTGCTCGAGCGGCTGCTGGTGCCGGGGGTGCGCTGGTACCTCCGCCGCAAGGTGAACCGCGTCATTCGCGACATCAGCACGAGGCTGAACATCGAGTTTCCGCAGTTCAAGCTGACGCGCCGCCAGGCGTTGATCGACCGCCTGTTTCACGACCCGAAGGTGCAGGAGGCCATCGGGCGCGAGTGCGCGGAAAAGGGGGTGCCCCGCGATGTGGTCGCCGCGCGCGTTGATCGTTACGCGCGCGAGATCGTCCCGGCATTCAACGCCTATTTCTACTTCGGCGCGGGCTACCGGCTCAGCAAGGCGCTCGCCAGGCTCCTTTATCGAGTCCGGGTCGGCTATACGGACACGGAAGCCCTGGCGGCGCTCAACCCAAAGTCGTCGCTGGTGTTCGTAATGAACCACCGCAGCAACATGGACTACGTCCTGGTGGCGTTTCTCGCCGCCGAGCGCGTCGCACTGTCCTATGCGGTGGGCGAATGGGCGCGCGTGTGGCCGCTGCAGCAGCTGATCCGCTCGATGGGCGCCTATTTCGTGCGGCGCAACTCCGGCGATCCCCTCTACCGCGTGGTCCTGCAGCGTTACGTGCAGATGGCAGTGGAGGCGGGCGTGCCGCAGGCGGTTTACCCCGAGGGCGGGCTGTCGGTCGATGGCAGGCTGCGTCCGCCCCGGCTGGGGCTGCTCGACTACATGCTGAGGGCGTTTGACCCCTCCGGTGAGCGCGATGTTGTGTTCATACCGGTTGGCCTCAACTATGACCGGGTGCTGGAGGATCGCACCTTGCTGCGCAAGCTCGACCCTGCGGCGCCGCCCCGCGGGCGGCTCTACGCGATCGCGCGCGCTGCCGCTTTCGTAGCAGACAATGTGTGGCTGGCACTGACCGGGCGCTGGTACCGGTACGGCTACGCCTGCGTCAACTTCGGCAAGCCGATCTCCATGCGCGATTACGTGCAGCGGCACGATATCGATTTCCGGCGGCTCGACGAGACGGAGCGGCACCGCGCGGTGGAGCGGCTCGGCG
>DATICE010000222.1:0-11096 GCA_035456985.1 Burkholderiales bacterium
GTGCGGATAGCCGACGACAGCGGCCTCGGCGACCGCCGGATGCGCCGCCAGTGCGCGCTCGATCGCGGCCGTTCCGAGGCGATTTCCGGAAACTTCGACGACGTCATCACCCCAGCCGCCCGAGCGCTCGAAATTGCGGGCGGCGAAATCCCAGTCGAGCAGTTTGTCGACGGCCCCCGCGACGTAGGCGGCACGGCGTTCCTGGTAGTCGAGGTAGTAGGCGTGCTCCCAGACGTCGATCACCAGCAGCGGCGCCAGGCCGCGAATGATCGGGGTGTCCGCGTTGGGCGTGGTGACGATCTTCAGCTTTCCCTGATCCAGGGCCAGCCATGCCCAGCCGCTGCCGAAGTGGCCCGCAGCGGCCGACTTGAACGCCGCCGCAAAGCCGGCGTGGCCATCGAAATCGACGGCGATGCGGTCACCGAGCGCTCCATGCGGCCCGCCTCCGCCCTCGGGCCGAAGCGAGTTCCAGTAGAAGGCGTGATTCCACGCCTGGGCGGAATTGTTGAATACCGCAACCATGGCGGGTTCGGCAGCGCTGCGCCGAGCGGCGTGCCGCACGATCGTCTCCAGCGAATCGCCGGCCAGGTTCGTGTCTCTGACGAGCGCATTCAGCTTGTCGACGTATCCGCGATGGTGCTTGCCGTGATGGGTCCTCAGCGTCGCCTCGGAAATCACCGGCGCAAGTGCGCCATAGGCGTAGGGGAGATTCGGCAGTTTGATCGGCATTGACGGTTTCCTTTTCCGGTCCTCGATGGGATGGCGCCATATTGGGGCGGTTCGAATACAAAGTAAAACGAATAATATCTCTTATTAAATGCAATTATTTTCATAATAAGACGATCCATGCCGAGGGATAGGAAAATGAATCTGGCTGGTTCCCCATGCTGGGCCGGATGCGGCCGCGTCGCTTGGATTCGCGGGGTGCGCCGGTTGATGGAGAGCGCGTTGCGCCGGCGGGATCGCCCGATGTGTAGCGCCCGGCGCCTTCGGCAGCGGGTTTCAGGCACTGCGCGACGACACCGGCTGGGCGCGAGGCCTGCGGTGGGCGAGCCGCCGGCCTCGCGCGAGGCTACGCGATGTCGGGGGCGGGGTGATATGTGAGGGGAAGGGGAATGACCGCGTCGGCCGGCCATGCCTCGGGCGCGTGCGGCGGGGATCACTCGCTTGCCTCGGGCCCCCCACAGACCCAGGTGCTCGAGGATGCGCCGAATGACTCCGGGATCGTCGATCAGCGCAATGATGCGCATTGGGCCCTCGCACTTGGGGCACTCCAGTGGATCGGCCTCGTAGATCTTGCCGATGAGCCGCGCCCAGGCCGCCTTGGCGCGGACGGCGAACTCGCTCACCGGTTCGACGGGTGCGGTGGACGTCCTCGGCGTATCTTGGTTCCTCAGAGCCTTCGCCCGCTCGCCCCGCGCCCGATTTGAATACCAGCCGACGTAGCGCACCAGGTGCTCGTAGCGGTCCGGGACGTGCCGTAGCAGCAGCTCCAGCCACTCGGCGCCCACCATGACCTGGAAGTTGCGCTTCAGGCCCAAGTGCATCTTCGAGCGGTAGATGACGCTGCCCGTGGCAATGTCATAGCGAATATTCTCCAACGACATGGGCGCACGGAGCATATAGCCGGCGAGGTTCTTGCGACCCTCGGCATCGTGCGCGCCCATCCGCACCTGGTTATGCACCGAGAACCCGCCGAAGTGCCGCCAGCCCGGCAAGCGCGATCGCAACGCGTCGGTGATCGCCCGCGCCTTGACCAGAAACTCGAACAAAGTGATTGAAACGGCACTAGACTGTTGACCGATGTCCGGCGATCCCTCCATGCACCATTATTTCGCGCCGCTGTTCGAGCCGGACGCGGTCGCGATCATCGGCGCGAGCGAGCGCAAGGGCTCGGTCGGCGCGGTGCTTATCGGCAACATGCTCGCCGCGAGCTACCGCGGCGCGCTCTACGCGGTGAACCCGAAGCACCGCGAGGTGCGCGGCGTGCCGTGCTTCCCGACGATCGGGGAGGTGCCGCGGAGAGTGGATCTCGCCGTGATCGCGACCCCGGCCGCGACCGTGGCAGGAATCATCGACCAGTGCGGCGCGGCCGGGGTGCGGGCGGCGGTGGTGATCAGCGCCGGCTTCTCCGAATCCGGCCCCGCCGGCGCGGCGCTCGAGCGCGCACTGCTCGAGAACGCGCGCCGCCACCGGCTGCGGGTGCTCGGCCCCAACTGCCTCGGCATCATGCGGCCCGGCATCGGGCTGAATGCGACGTTCGCGCGCGGCCATGCCCGGTCAGGATCGCTCGGCCTCATCTCGCAGTCGGGCGCGGTCTGCACGGCGATGCTCGATTGGGCGGCCGCGCACGAGGTGGGCTTCTCCTGCGTCGTGTCGCTCGGGGGCTCGACCGACATCGACTTCGGCGAGCTGGTGGACTATCTCGCCAACGACCCGAAGACCGCGCACATCCTGCTCTACATCGAGGGCGTGCGCGACGCGCGGCGCTTCATGAGCGCGCTGCGCGCAGCGGCGCGGGTGAAGCCGGTGATCCTGATGAAAGTCGGGCGCCAGCCGGCCGGCTCGCGCGCCGCGGTCTCGCACACCGGCGCGCTGGTCGGCGCCGACGACGTGTTCGACGCGGCGGTGCGCCGCGCCGGTGTCGTGCGCGTGCGCACCCTCGGGCAGCTCGTCGCCGCGGCGCAGGCGCTCTCAGCGAACGTGCGGCCGCGCGGCGATCGGCTCGCGGTGATCACCAACGGCGGAGGCCCCGGCGTGATGGCGGCCGACCGCGCGAGCGACCTCGGCATCCCGCTCGCGGACCTTGCGGACACGACGCTCGAGGCGCTGAAGAAGGTGCTGCCGCCCAACTGGTCGCACGGCAACCCGGTGGACCTCATCGGCGACGCGGACGCGGAACGCTACCGCGGGGCGCTCACCGCCTGTTTCGCGGACCCAGGCGTGGACGGCGTGCTGGTGATCCTCGCGCCGCAGGCGATGACCGCGCCGCTGGGGGCGGCGCGCGCGGTCATCGATTGCGCGAAGACGAGCGACAAACCGCTGCTCGCGTGCTGGATGGGCGAGGCGCTGGTGGCGCGGGCCCGGCGGCTGCTCGCCGCGCACGGAGTTCCCACATTCCGCACGCCCGACCCTGCGATCGAGATGTTCGCGCACGTCTCGGCGTTTTACCGCAACCAGAGGATGCTCCTGCAGACGCCGGGGCCGCTCTCGCGCCTTCCGGAGCCGGATGTCGCGGGCGCACGGCTGGTGATCGAAGGCGCGCTCGCCGAGCGCCGCACGGTGCTCTCGGAGATGGAGTCGAAGGCGGTGCTCGCCGCGTTCCACGTGCCGATCGCAAAGACGGTGCGCGTCCAGACGGCGGGCGAAGCCGTGCTCGTCGCCCAGCAGACGGGATTCCCGGTAGTGATGAAGATCGATTCGCCCGACATCACGCACAAGTCCGACGTCGGGGGCGTGCGGCTCAACGTTGCGAACGCGCAGGCCGCGCAGGACGCCTTCCGCGAGATGACCGAGGGCCTCGCCCGGCTGCGGCCGGAAGCGCGGCTCTCCGGCGTCATCGTCGAACCCATGGTTGCGCGTTCGAACGGCCGCGAGCTGCTGGTCGGCGTCGTGCACGATCGGGTCTTCGGCCCGGCGATCACCTTCGGCACCGGCGGCACCGCGGTCGAAGTGCACGCCGACCGCGCGGTGGCGCTCCCGCCGCTGAACGGCATGCTGATCGAGGAGCTCGTCCGCGGCACCCGCGCAAGCCGGCTGCTCGGCGAGTTCCGCAACCTGCCGGCCGTGGACCGCGTCGCCCTCGAAGTCGTGCTCATGCGCGTCTCGGAAATGGTGTGCGAGTTGCCCGCGATCCGGGAAATGGATATCAACCCCCTGCTGGTGGACGAATCGGGAGCGATTGCGCTCGACGCGCGCATCGTGGTCGCCCGTCCGGGCCCGGCCTTGCCGCGCTACGGGCACATGGCCATTCATCCGTATCCGGTGCACCTGGTCTCGGAGTGGACTGCGCCGACCGGCGTGCGCGTGACGGTGCGCCCGATCCGCCCGGAAGACGCCGAAATCGAGCGGCAGTTCGTGGAACAGCTGTCACCCGACGTGAAGTATTTCCGCTTCATGAGCGCGATGCGGGAACTCTCGCCGCAGATGCTCGCGCGCTTCACGCAGATCGACTACGACCGCGAGATGGCGCTGATCGCGGTGACCGCGAAGGACGGGCGCGAGGAGGAGGTCGGCGTCGTGCGCTACATTACGAATCCCGACGGCACGTCCTGCGAGTTCGCAATCGTGGTGGACGACGAATGGCAGAAGTACGGCCTCGGGCGCCACCTGATGACGCAATTGATCGAAGTCGCGCGCTCGCGCGGGCTCGCGACGATGAGCGGCGACATCCTCGCCGATAACCGGCCGATGCTCGCGCTCGCCGTGAGCCTCGGCTTCGTGCTCGGCGACGTTGCCGGCGAGCCCGGCCTCAAGCATGCGACACTCGCAATCGGGCGCGGCTGACCGGCCGATGCGGCACGAAACGGTCGCGTCGCACCTCACCCCTTCGGTCGCGCGCGGCCGCAGCGACGAGACCGTTGCAGAGGCGCTGCGGCGCCTGGCCGCGGAAAAGCCGGCGAGTCTGGAGCTGGTCTGCGTGGTTGACGACGCCGGGCGGCTCCTCGGGGCGTTTCCCGGCAGGCGCCTGCTCACGCTGGCGGGCAGCGTCACGTTGCGCGAGGCCATGGATCCGGCCTTTCCCAGCATCAGGGTCGACGCCGACCAGGAGCACGCAGCCTCGCTCGCGCTCCATCACGGCGTGGATGCGCTGCCGGTCGTGGACCGCGAAGGCCGCCTCGCCGGCGTCATGCCCACGCAGGCGCTCATGCAGGTGCTGCGCCGCGAACACGTCGAGGACCTGCACCGGCTGGCAGGGATCCGGCGCGAAACGGTGAAGGCGCGCCACGCGATCGAGGATCCACCCATGCGCCGCGCCCGCCACCGGCTGCCGTGGCTGATCGTTGGCCTCGCCGGCGGCGCGGTCGCAACCGCCGCGATGGCCGGATTCGAGGCGACTCTGGAGAGAATGGTCGCGGTCGCGTTTTTCGTGCCGGGGCTGGTCTACATCGCGGACGCGATCGGCACCCAGAGCGAAGCGATCGCTGTGCGCGGACTGTCGCTCACGCGGGCCGGCATCGGGCACCTGCTCGCTGGGGAGCTGCGCACCGGCATGCTGATCGGCACAGCGCTCGGCGTCATTGCGTTCCTGCCCATCCTGCTGGCGTTCGGCGACGTGCGGCTCGCTGCGGCGGTTTCGACCTCGATCTTCGTCGCCGGCAGCATTGCCGCCGCAATCGGGATCGGGCTGCCCTGGCTCCTCGCGCGCAGAGGACTGGACCCGGCCTACGGCAGCGGCCCGGTGGCGACCGTGATCCAGGATATTCTCAGCATCGTGGTGTACTTTGCGGTGCTGCACGCATTCGGAATCTAGAGGCTGCAAAACCCGGGGAGCTATTGATGGAAATATTCGGCTTCGACGCGTTCTCGCCCAAGGAAATTGCCGGCCGCGTCAACGACTTCTGCGTCGTCAAGGCGCGCATGCCGCTGTTGACCATGTGGATGCTCGGCATGCTCGCGGGCGCCTTCATCGGCCTGGGCGCGCTCTACTTCACGCTGGTCGTGAGCGATGCCTCTCTCGGCTTCGCCGCCGCGCGCGTGGCGGGCGGCGTGGTCTTCTCTCTGGGGCTGCTCCTCGTGGTGGTGGCGGGCGCGGAGCTCTTCACCGGCAACAACCTCCTTGCCATGGCCTGGGCCGACGGCTGCGTGAGCTGGCGCGAGCTACTGCGCAACTGGGTCGTCGTGTGCGCATCCAATTTCGTCGGCGCGGCCGGTCTGGCGGTGCTGGTCTATCTCTCGGGTCACTGGGAGATGAACGGCGGCGCCGTGGGCGCGACCTATCTCAAGATCGCCGCAGCCAAGGCCGCGCTTCCGGCGTGGCGCGCGTTTTTCCTCGGGGCGCTGTGCAATATCCTGGTGTGCATGGCGGTGTGGATGGCGCTCGCCGGGCGCAGCGTGGTGGACAAGCTCGTCGCCATCCTCTTTCCGATCTCGGCTTTCGTCGCCGCCGGCTTCGAGCATTCGATCGCCAACATGTATTTCTTCCCGCTGGCGATCCTGCTGAAATGGCACGGTCTTGCGCTGCCGGCCGGCGGCGATGCCATCGGCGTCGCCGGCATGCTGGGCAATCTCGGTCCGGTGATCGCCGGCAACATCGTCGGCGGAAGCATCCTGGTGGCGCTGGTCTACTGGGTGATCTACCTGCGCGGACGGCGGCAGGGCGCGGCCTCAGGGTAGCCTGTCCATGAGGCAGCGGGGCAACCCGATGGACGACGGTGGCAATGTCACTCTGACCCCGCCGGGCCTCGGCAGCGAGGAGGCGAAGCGGCGGCTGACCGCGGAAGGAGCAAACACCCTTCCGGGCGCGGACCGGCGCACCGTATTCTCCATCGCGCTCGAAGTCATGCGTGAGCCGATGTTCCTGCTGCTCGTCGCCGGCGCCCTGATCTACGTCGTGCTCGGCGACGTGCGCGAAGCCGCGATTCTCGCGGCGTCGATCGTGGTGGTCATAACGATCACCGTCACGCAGGAGCGCAAGTCGGAGCGCGCGCTCGAGGCGCTGCGCGACCTCTCCAGCCCGCGCGCGCTGGTGGTCCGCGACGGCGCGCCGCTGCGCATCGCCGGCACCGACGTCGTGCGTGGCGACCTGATGATCCTTGCCGAGGGCGACCGCGTGCCGGCGGACGCGCGGTTGACCGTGGCGAACGAGCTGATGGTCGACGAATCGCTGCTGACCGGCGAGTCGCTGCCGGTGGAGAAGCGCACCGGCATGCCGGTCTATTCGGGCACGCTGGTGGTGAAGGGGCAGGGGCGGGCGGAGGTGACTGCGACCGGCGCGCGCACCGAGTTCGGGCGCATCGGATCCTCGCTCGCGACGCTCGAGATGGAGAAGACCCCGCTGCAGAAGGGCAGCGCGCGCATCGTGAAGGCGATCGCGGTGGCCGGACTCGCTGCGTGCGTGCTGGTGGCGACGTATTACGGCGCGGTGCGCGGCGACTGGCTGGGGGGCATCCTCGCCGGCATCACGCTTGCCATGGCAGCCCTCCCGGAAGAGATCCCCGTCGTGCTCACCGTTTTCCTCGCGCTCGGCGCCTGGCGCATCGCGCGCCACGGGGTGCTTACGCGGCGCATGCCCGCCATCGAGACGCTCGGCTCGGCCACGGTGCTGTGCGCGGACAAGACCGGCACGCTCACCGAGAACCGGATGGCGGTGGTGGACACGATCGCGCCGGGAGGGGACGCTGCGCGCACGCTCCACGCGGCGGCGCTTGCCTGCGAGATGGAGCCCTTCGATCCGATGGAGCGGGCGATCCTCTCCGCGGCCGGTAGAGAGGTGCACGAGCAACGCCGCTCCTGGACGCTGGAGCACGACTATCCGATGACGCCCGACTTCCTCGCGGTCTGCCATGCGTGGCGCTCGCCCGGGGGCGAGCGGCGCGCCGCAATCAAGGGTGCGCCGGAAACGGTGCTCGCGCTGTGCCACCTCGACGAGGCGGCGCTCCGGAGCGCGACCGCCGAAGTCGAGCGTGCCAGCAAGCGCGGGCTGCGATTGCTCGCAGTCGCCGAAGCTCCGTGGGGCGGGGCGCAGTGGCCCGCGGATCCGCGCGAGTACTCCTTCGAGTGGCTTGGATTCGTCGCGCTCGCCGATCCCTTGCGCGCCGGGGTCGCGGAGGCGATCGCGCTCTGCCGGAGCGCGGGAGTGCGCGTCGTCATGATCACGGGTGACTATCCGGGAACCGCGCTCGCCATTGCGCGCCAGGCGGGCATCGCGGTGGAAGGCGGCGTTCTCACTGGCGCGGACATTGCCGCCATGGGCGACGCGGCACGCGCGCAGGCGGTGCAGCGTGTAAACGTGTTCGCGCGCATCCGGCCGGAGCAGAAGCTGCAGCTCATCACCGCCTACAAGGCCGCGGGCGAAGTCGTGGCGATGACCGGCGACGGCGTAAACGACGCGCCGGCCCTGAAGGCCGCGCACATCGGCGTCGCCATGGGACGCCGCGGCACGGACGTCGCGCGCGAGGCGTCCGCCCTGGTGCTCCTCGAAGACGATTTCAACTCGATCGTGCGCACGGTGCAGCGCGGCCGGACCATCTACGAGAACATCCGCAACGCGATGCGCTACATCATCGCGGTGCACGTGCCGACGGTCGGCATGGCGCTCCTTCCACTCGCGTTCGGCTGGCCGGTATTTCTCTACCCGGTGCACATCGTGTTCCTCGAGTTCGTGATCGATCCGGCGTGCTCGATCGTGTTCGAGGCGGAGGAGAGCGACGAGAGCGTCATGCGGCGCCCGCCGCGCGATCCCGCGGAACCGCTGTTCAGCCTCCAGATGCTGTGGGTGAGCATGGTGCTCGGAACCTCGATGCTCGCCGTCGTGGCCCTCGCGTACGCGTGGATCGCCGAAAGCGGCGCGCCGGCGGGGGAAGTGCGCTCCTTCGGCTTCGCCGCGATCGTCTTCGGCAATCTCGCGCTGATCCACGCCACGCGTTCGCGCGACCGGCTCATCGTGGACACGCTGCGGCTGCCCAACCGCGCGCTGTGGTGGATAACCGGCGGCGCGCTCGCCGCGCTCGCAGCCTCGATCTACATGCCGCCGGTCGCCGACATCTTCCGCTTCGCGCCGCTTGCAGTCGGGGATTTTGCCCTCGCGGCGCTCGCCGGGATTGCGGGTATCGCGTGGTACGAGGTGTACAAGTTGCTGCGCCCGCGCCGCGCCGCGGCGTGAGCACGCGCCGGGGTCAGCGCTTCGGATCGAGCACGGTTTTCAGACCGGGAAAGTCGAGGATGCGCACGTGCTTCTGCCGCACCTTGATCAATTCGCGCTCGTGGAAGCTGGAAAGGGCCCTGCTCACGGTCTCGAGCTTCAAGCCGAGGTAGCTGCCGATCTCCTCGCGCGTCATGCGCAGGCGAAACTCGCTCGGCGAGTAGCCGCGCGCGGCGAAGCGCTGCGACAGGTTGAGCAGGAACGCCGCCAGGCGCTCCTCGGCGCTCATGCTGCCCAGCAGCAGCATCACGCCGTAATCGCGCACGATCTCCCGGCTCATGATGCGGTGCAGCTGGTGCTGCAGCGAAGGCAGCTCCCGCGAGAGCTGCTCGAGGCTCGTGAACGGGATCTCGCACACCTCGGTGTCTTCGAGGGCGACCGTGTCGCAGGTGTGGTTGCCGCCGCCGATCGCGTCGATCCCGAGCAGGTCACCCGCCATGTGAAATCCCGCCACCTGCTCGCGGCCGTCCTCGTTCAGGACGCAGCTCTTCATGAAGCCGGAGCGGATGGCGAAGAGGGCGGCGAGCGGCTCCCCGGCGCGGTAGAGGCCCGTGCCGCGCCGGAGCCTGCGGCGGTGGGTGACGAGATGGTCCATCCGCTCCATGGCGTCCGGGTCGAGGCCCGCCGGCAGGCACAGCTCGCGCAGGCTGCAGGAGGAGCAGGCGACGCGCAGATTGTTGACGTCGATCAAATGTGGCGCGCCCCGGCTCTTCATGCTGCCGAGTATGCTGGCGGCCCCGACCCCCTCCTTGATCTACATCAAGGCCGCCCGGAAGGAGAGTGCAATACTGGACCGTCCGTGGAAACCGCAAAATTCGAGAGGCCCCGCCCGTCCATGGGTTCCGCGCCGGTCGCATTCGACAGCTCGCTGGTGAGCCGCTTTGACCGCAGCGGCCCGCGCTACACCTCGTATCCCACCGCCGACCGCTTCGTCGAGGCGTTCGGGCCGGAGCAGTACCGGACGTGGGCGGAACGGCGCAACATCGGCGGCATCCACCGGCCGCTCGCGCTCTACGTGCACCTGCCGTTCTGCCGCGACATCTGCTACTACTGCGCGTGCAACAAGTTCGTCACGCGCGATCCAGCGAAGACCGCGCGCTACCTCGACTACCTGGGAAGGGAAATCGAGATCCAGGCCGGGCTGTTCCGCGACGACCTGCGGGTCGCGCAGATGCACTGGGGCGGCGGAACGCCGACCTATTACGACACCGGGACGCTGCACAAGCTCTGGACGCGGATCGGCGAGCGCTTCCAGCTCGCGGCGGACGGCGACTACTCGATCGAGGTGGATCCGCGCACGGTGGACGCGCCGGCGGTGCGCGCCCTGCGCCAGATCGGCTTCAACCGCGTGAGCTTCGGTGTGCAGGATTTCGAGCCGTCGGTGCAGGCGGCGGTGCACCGGCTGCAGAGCGCCGAGCGCACGCTGGAGGTGATCGAGGCTGCGCGCGATGCCGGCTTCGCTTCGATCAACATCGATCTCATCTACGGGCTGCCGAAGCAGACGCTGATGACCTTCAACGCGACGCTGGCGCGGGTGCTCGCGACGCGCCCGCACCGCATCGCGCTCTACAACTACGCGCACCTGCCGCACCTCTTCAAGCCGCAGCGGCGTATCGACGACGCGGACCTGCCGTCGCCGGAAACGAAGCTGAAGCTGCTCGGGCTCGCGGTCAAGCGGCTGACGGACGCGGGCTATGTGTACATCGGGATGGACCACTTCGCCCTGCCCGAGGACGCGCTCGCGGTCGCGCAGCGCCAGGGACGGCTGCACCGCGATTTCCAGGGCTACTCGGCGGGCGGCGAGGCCGACCTCGTCGGGCTCGGCGTCTCCGCGATCGGATCGATCGGCCCCACCTACAGCCAGAACCAGCGCGCGCTTCCGAACTACTACGACTGCCTCGACCGCGGGGAGCTCCCGATCATGCGCGGCATCGAGCTCTCGGCGGACGATCTCCTGCGCCGGTACGTGATCCAGTCGCTGATGTGCCATTTCGCGCTGTCGAAGGAGGCGGTCGAGATCGCCTACCTGATCGACTTCGACCGCTACTTCGCGTCCGAGCTCGCGAACCTGCGCGAGTTCGAGGCGCTGGGGCTCGTCACGAACGACGAAGGCTGGCTCACGGTAAGCCCGCGCGGCCGCTTCGTGATCCGCAACATCGGCATGGTGTTCGACCGCTACCTCCGCCGCGACCGCGAGGTCCGCCGCTACTCCCGCGTCATCTAGATTGAATCA
>DATICE010000223.1:0-6435 GCA_035456985.1 Burkholderiales bacterium
CACGCGGGCGTCCTGCTTCGCGGTAAGCGCCTGCCGCAATGCCTCGTCGAGCCGCGCGGCGTTGGGCATGGTCACGCCATGCGAGGCGAGAAAGTAGCGCAGCAGGTTCCGTCCGCGGGCGGGCGGCAGGCGCCGCAGTGCCGCGAGCGAGAGGGTTCCGTCCGCAAGATGGCCCGCGGCATCGGCCGCAGCCAGCTCATCGAGCAGCCGGGCAGCTTCCGCGAGGTGGCTCGCCGCGCGCGCAAGCGTGATCCGATACGCGGGAAAGCGCCGCGCGATCACCGGCAGCACCTCGTGCCGGATGAAATTGCGCTGAAAGTAAATGTCCTGGTTGCTCTCGTCCTCGATCCACTTCAGTCCGCGCTTGCGAGCGTAATCGAGGATTTCCGCGCGCGTCACGTCGAGCAGCGGCCGCAGAATCGAGGGATGAAGGATGAGGGATGAGGGATGACCTTTTTTTCTGCCCTTTCCTTCCGCCTTCATCCTTCCGCCTTCATCCTTCCGGACGAGCGGCATGGCCGCGAGTCCCTTCACTCCCGCACCGCGCAGGAGCTGGAGCAGCAGCGTCTCGACTTGGTCGTCGCAGTGGTGGGCGAGCACGACGAAATTGCAGTCCTGGCGCGCAAAGGCGCCATAGCGCGCGGCGCGCGCCGCCGCCTCGACGCTGTCGCCCCGTCGCACGCCGACCTTCACGCTCCGGAACGGGACGCCGCGCGCGCGGCAAAGCCGCCGGCAGAACGCCTCCCACCGCCCCGCGTTGGGGCTCAGCTGGTGATTCACGTGCAGCGCCGCGAGCCGCAAACGCAGGCCGGGTGCGACGTGCCCGAGCACATCCAGCAGAACGACCGAATCGACGCCGCCCGAAAGTCCCGCCAGCAGACGGTCGGATGGCTTGACGATGTGCTTGAGCTGACCGGCGACGCGCGCCGCAAGATCGGGGACGGCGGCCTTACTTCTGCTCGACTTCCTTGAACTTGCCATGGCCGATCAGCTTCGCGAATCGGTTCTCGAGCAGCTTGTCGAGCGGGGTGTCCCGGAGCTGCCGCCAGGTGTCCTGCAAGCCCTTCTTGACGGCCTGCATCGTGGCGTCGTGATCGCGATGCGCCCCGCCCAGCGGCTCGCTGAGGATCCGGTCGATCAGTCCGAGCGCCTTCAGTCGCGTCGCTGTGATGCCGAGCGTTTCCGCGGCTTCCTCGGCGTAATCGGCGCTCTTCCACAGGATGGAGGCGCAACCCTCGGGCGAGATCACCGAGTAGGTCGAATACTGCAGCATGAGAACGGCGTCGCCGACCGCGATGGCGAGCGCCCCGCCGGAGCCGCCCTCGCCGATGATGGTGCAGATGATGGGCGCTCTCAGCTCGGTCATCGCATAGAGATTGCGGCCGATCGCCTCGGACTGGCCGCGCTCCTCGGCGCCGACTCCGGGGTAGGCGCCCGGCGTATCGACAAAGCAGAAGACCGGCGCGCCGAATTTCTCGGCGAGCTTCATCAGGCGCAGCGCCTTGCGGTAGCCCTCGGGCTTCGGCATGCCGAAATTGCGGAAGATCTTCTCCTTGGTGTCGCGGCCCTTCTGGTGGCCGATCACGACGCAGGTCTCGCCGTTGAAGCGTGCAAGCCCGCCCACGATCGCCGGGTCGTCCGCAAAAACACGGTCGCCGTGCAGCTCCTCGAAGCCGGTGAAGAGATTGTTGATGTAGTCCAGCGTATAGGGACGCTGCGGATGGCGCGCCACCTGCGCGATCTGCCAGGCGGAAAGCTTGCCGTAGATCTCCTTCGTCAGCGCCTGGCTTTTCTTCTGCAGCCGGGAAATCTCCTCCGAGATGTCGACCGCGGAGTCGTCCTGCACGAAGCGCAGCTCCTCGATCTTCGCCTCGAGCTCGGCGATCGGCTGCTCGAAATCCAGGAAGGTGGTTTTCATCCGGCGCTAATGATACCGGATGAATGCCGGTCGGGGGGCGACGAGCAAGGTTACTCGTCGCCGCGCGGATCGCTCGCCGCAGCTGCAACCCCGTCGCGCTTCGACTTGAACACCGCCTGCATGTTGCCCCATCTGCGCCTGGCGGTTTCCAGCTTGTGCCGCTTCGCTTCGAGCGCCGCGCGCCATTGCGCAGTGAATCCTTCCGGCTCGACCTCGACGCGGTCCGGCCACCATTGGTGGTGATAGCGCGGTGCGCGCACGATCGCGGGGAGATCGACCGCCGGCGCATGAACGTAATCGAGCACGGCAAGCAGCACCTGGCTCACGATGCGCGAGCCGCCCGGGGTTCCGACCACAAGCACGCCCTTCGCATCCTCGACGAAGGTGGGCGTCATGCTGGAGAGCGGCCGCTTGCCGGGAGCGATGGCGTTGGCCTCCCCGCCGCGCAGCCCGAACGCATTTGACACGCCGGTCTGGACCGTGAAATCGTCGATCTCGTTGTTGAGCAGGACGCCGGTCCCGCGGGCGACGATGCCGGATCCGAACACCAGATTGATGGTCAGCGTCGCGGCGACGCGGTTTCCCGCGGCATCCACCACCGAAAGGTGCGTGGTATTCGCGCTCCCGGCGGCGCCCGGCTCGCGCTCCGGCATGTCGCTGCGAGTCGCAGTGCGCGGGTCGATGTTCGCGGCCTGCTCGCGTGCATAGGCTCTGCTCGTGAGCCGCTCCACCGGCACTGCGACGAAATCGGCATCACCGAGGTAGGTCGCGCGATCGCGGAACGCGCGCCGCAGCGCTTCGATGACGAGGTGCGCCTCCCGCGGTGATCGCGCATCGTTCGTCTCGAAGCGTTCGAGCATCTGGAGGCTTTGCGCAACCGCGATGCCGCCCGCGGAAGGCAGCGCGGCCGTCGTGATCGATGCACTACGGTACTGGAAGCGCAACGGAGCGCGCTCGATGACGTGGTAGCCGGCGAGATCGGAGAGCTGCCACACGCCACCCGCCCGATTGACCGCGTCGACGAGAGCGCGGGCGACCTGCCCTCCGTAGAATCCGCCATTCCCATCCCGCGCGAGGCGTTCCAGCGTCTCGGCCAGCTCCGGCTGACGCAGCAGCCATCCCGCCCGCGGCGCGCGGTCGCCATCGAGAAAGACGCGGGATGCATCCGGGTTCTGGCGCAGGAGACGCTCGCGCGAACCGGCGAGCCGCGCGTAGCGCTCGTCCACGGGAAATCCGTTGCGGGCGTGCCGGACCGCCGGCGCGAGCGACGTGGAGAGCGGCAGCGCGCCGTAGCGTCCGGCGACGTGGACGAGCGCTGCGGGCGCACCTGGAATGGCCGCCGCGGTTCCCCCCTGCGTCGTGGCGCCGCGGATCGGTTTGCCGGAGCTGTCGATGTAGAGCTCCGGCTTGACCCGCGCCGGGGCGGTCTCGCGCGCATCCACCATAACCTGATGGCCATCGGCCGCGCGGTGGAGCAGCCACAAGCCGCCGCCGCCGAGCCCCGATGCGTAGGGCTCCACGACCGCCAGCGCCGCGGCGACGGCGACCGCCGCATCAAATGCGTTGCCGCCGCGCTTGAGAATTTCGTGCCCGGCCGCAACGGCGAGGGGGTGCGCTGCAGCGATCGCCGCCTGTGGCAGATGCGCGCTCGTCTGCGCGGCCGCAGCCGGCACGAGCGCGAACCACAGCGCCGCACCGATGCAAAGCGCTCTCAGCGGTTGTTCCTTCACCGCAATCCGCCTCGAAGCCAGGTTCTGCAAGTCGCTCACCGCCGCACGTGCTCAGGTCTCACGCCGTTCCCGATCAACCATCCGGGAATACGCTGCAGCAGCGGGAAGCGCGCCATGAGGCGCACGGGAAGCGGCGGCGTGACATCGCCGCCGAGGAAACGGCTGATGATCCGCCTCTGAACTGCGACCTGGATCCGCTGGGTAACGCGTGTCGGGAATTCACGGCGTTCCTGGACCCGCCTCAGGTCATCGACGCTCAGACGACGCTCGGTCAGCGGCCCCGTCAGCAAGTTGGCAGTCGCCACCGCGTCCTGGATTGCGAGATTGATGCCCACGCCGCCGACGGGCGACATGGCATGCGCGGCGTCGCCGATGCAAAGCAGGCCTTCACGGTACCAGCGCTCGAGCCGGTCCACGCGCACGGTGAGGAGCCGCAGCTGCTCCCAGTCGCGCAGCTCGTCCACCCGGTCCGCGACGAACGGCGCAAGCGCCGACACGCCGTTCTTGAATGCGGGCAGTCCATTCGCCCGCAACGATTCCAAGGCACCTTTGGCGATGACGTAACCGCACTGCCAGTGCGCGCCCTGGTTCAGCATGATGAATATGGCTCCGCTCGCGAATCGTCCCATCGGCGATTCCGGATCGCCCTCCCGCCGCGGAAGCCTGAACCAGAGCACGTCCATTGGCGCGCCGATCTCGATGGCCTTGAGCCCCGCTCTCGCGCGAACATCGGAATTCCGGCCGTCGCAGCCGATGACGAGATCGGCGCGGACTGTCGACGGACCGTCCGGCGCCAGCGCGCGCACGCCGGTCACGCGCCCGCCCTCCTCGATCAGGTCGGTCACCGCGGTGCGCATCCTCAGCCGGAACGCAGGGTACTCCGACGCGCGAGCGGCGATGAAGTTGAGAAACTCCCACTGCGGCATGAACGCAATGAACTTGCAGCGGGTGGAGAGGCCGCTGAAATCCACGGAAAGCGCCGCCTCGCCCATCCGGACCTGCAGGTTGTGGGCTTTCTGGTGCGGAAGCTTGAGCAAGGCCTCGAGCAGCCCCAGCTCGTGCATCACCTCGAGCGTCGAGGGATGGATCGTATCCCCGCGAAAGTCGCGCAGGAAATCGGCGTGTTTTTCCAGCACGACGACTTCGACACCTGCACGCGCAAGCAGCAATCCGAGCATCAGGCCCGCCGGGCCGCCGCCGGCGACGCAGGCGCCCGAGGCTAGAGACTGCTCACGCATGCCGGAACGGGCTCAAGACTTGAATGTCGTCGCCTGCGCTCTCTTGCAGCGCGGGGGTGGTTATCATAGCATCCGCATCTTTGCCCGGTTCCCGCCAGGAGCAGCGATGAATCTGAAGAGCAATCCCTCCCCCGCCATCGTCCACGACACGCCGGTGCGCTCGCGCGAAAGCGCCGAATACTGGGGCAGCGACGCCTTCGCCGCGATCCTGCACGAGCTCGACATTCCCTACATTTCGCTGAACCCGGGCGCGAGCTACCGGGGGCTCCACGACAGCATCGTCAACTATCTCGGCAACCGCACGCCGCAGATGCTCCTCTCGATCCACGACGAGAATGCGGTCACCATCGCCCACGGCTACGCCAAGGCCACCGACCGCATGATGGCTGCGGCGCTGCACTCCAACGTCGGACTGATGCACGCCACGATGTCGATCTTCGACGCCTGGTGCGACCGCGCGCCGGTGCTGATCCTGGGCGCAACCGGCCCGTGGGACGCCGCGAAGCGCCGCCCCTGGATCGACTGGGTCCACACCGCCTCGGACCAGGGCGCGCTCATCCGCGACTTTACCAAGTGGGACAACCAGCCTGGCTCGGTGGAGGCGGCGATGGAAGCGATGCTGCGCGGCGCGCAGATCGCGCAGACCGCGCCGCGCGGCCCGGTCTACATCAATCTCGATATCTCGCTGCAGATGGGCAAGATCGGAGCGATGCCGAGCCTCCCCGACGTCAGGCGCTACGGAGCGCCCGCGAGAGTGCTGCCGGGGCGCGAGCAGGTCGCGGCGGCGGCGAAGCTGCTGTCCGAGGCGAAGAACCCGCTGTTGCTCGCTGGACGCTGCTCGCGTGATCTGGACGCGTGGAACGCGCGCGTCGCGCTTGCGGAGAAGCTCAACCTGCGCGTGCTGACCAACCTGAAGGTCGCCGCCGCGTTCCCGACCGATCACCGCCTGCACGCCGCGCCGCCGGCGAACCGCTTTCCCCCGGATACGCTGAAAACGATCTCCGAATGCGACGTGATCCTGTCGCTCGACTGGCTCGACCTCGCGGGACTCCTGAAGAACGCCTGGGGATCGAAACCGGTCACGGCGAAGATCATCCAGGTCTCGTGCGACCAGCACAGCCACCGTGGCTGGAGCATGGACCACCAGGGACTGCCGCCGATCGACGTCTACCTCATGTGCGAGCCCGAGGCCGCGGTCCCGATGCTGCTGGAAGCGGCAAAGGCGCGCGCGGCGGGCGTCATTCAGGCGCCGGTGCACAGGAAGCCCAACGCGTCGTCCGACGCGGTATCGCTGACCGGCGTCGCGGATGCCGTTACCAGGGCGACGCGCGGGATCGACGTCTGCTACGCGCACCTGCCGATCGGCTGGAGCGGCGCGAACTGCGCGTTCCGCCATCCCCTCGACTATCTGGGCGCGGAAGGCGGCGCCGGCGTGGGGTCGGGGCCCGGCATCTGCGTGGGCGCCGCGCTGGGATTGAAGGACAGCGGACGGCTTCCGATCGGCTTGCTGGGAGACGGCGACTTCCTCATGGCCAACACCGCGATCTGG
>DATICE010000224.1:0-21682 GCA_035456985.1 Burkholderiales bacterium
CTCGCAGGGGCTGCAGGCCCTTGTCCACTCCGCCCATGCGGCGGCCCTGGCCGCCCGCAAGGATCACACCCGTGATCGGTGATGGCTGACGGCTGACGGCTGACGGTTCCTTCGCTGAACGCATCCGCGCGCGTCAGGCCAACATCGTCGGCATGACGGTTTTGACGAAGCGGTGCTTGCCGGTGAACAGCAGGTAGTGCCGGGTCACCGCGCGCCCGATCATGGTGATGCCGACCTGGCTTGCGATGGTGTGGCCCATTTCCGTCAGTCCCGAGCGCGAAACCAGGAAGGGAATGCGCATCTGCGCGGCCTTGATCACCATTTCAGACGTGAGCCGGCCGGTGGTGTAGAAAATCTTGTCCGAGCCGTCCACGCGGTCGAGCCACATCTGGCCGGCAATTGCGTCCACCGCGTTGTGGCGGCCGACGTCCTCGATGAAGTAGAGGATGTCCGCGCCGGCAGCGAGCGCACAGCCGTGCACTGCACCCGCGCTCTTGTAGATAGTTTCGCGGTGGCGCACGGCGTCGAGCAGCCCGTAGAGCGTCTCCTCGGTCAGACGGACGTCGTCGCGCAGCTTGATGGAGTCGATCTCTTCCATCAGGTCGCCGAACACCGTGCCCTGGCCGCAGCCGGTCGTGACGGTGCGCTTCTTCAGGCGCTCCCGCAGGCCCTTGACGCCCTTGCGGGTCGTGACCGCGACCGAGTCCGTCTCCCAGTCCACCTGGACCGCGGCGATTTCCTCGATGGCGCCCACCAGGCGCTGGTTGCGGAGATAGCCGATGGTGAGCGCTTCCGGCGCCTGTCCGAGCGTCATCAGCGTCACGATCTCGCGCTTGTCGAGATAGAGCGTGAGGGGATGCTCTCCCGCGATCGGAGTGGGCAAGCGCTCGCCGCGCTCGTTAACCGCTTCGACCTCGAAGGTCAACGGCCGGCCGGCGTTAGTGAGCTGCGGACGGTAGGGCTTGTCCATCACCCTCCGATGTAGGACATCTCGATCTTCGGCAGGCGGACGGTCTGCGCGGAACGGATTTCGGAATAGCGATCCGCACGCTTCGACCAGATTCCGGAAACGGCGGCGTGGATCTCATCGTCGGACGCACCGCCGCGCACGAGCGCCCGCAGGTCGTGACCAGCCGTGGCGAAAAGGCAGGTATAGAGCTTGCCCTCGGTGGAGAGCCGGATGCGCGTGCAGTCGCGGCAGAACGCCTGGGTGACGGAAGCGATGACGCCGATCTCGCCGCTGCCGTCGCGGTAGCGCCAGCGTTCCGCGACCTCGCCCGGATAGTTGGGATCGACCGGCTCGAGCGGCATCTCGCGATCGATCATCGCCACGATCTCGCGTGCGGTGACGACGTCGTCCATGCGCCAGCCGTTGGTGTGGCCGACATCCATGTACTCGATGAAGCGCAGGATGTGCCCGGAGCCGCGGAAAAAGCGCGCCATCGGCAGGATGCTGGCATCGTTCTCGCCACGCTTGACCACCATGTTGACCTTGACCGGCGCGAGTCCCGCGGCGGCGGCGGCTTCAATGCCTTCCAGGACCCTCGCGACCGGGAAATCCACGTCGTTGAGCCGCCGGAACACGGTGTCGTCGAGCGCATCGAGGCTCACCGTGATGCGCTGCAATCCCGCCGCCTTCAGCGCGCGCGCCTTGCGGTCAAGAAACGAGCCGTTGGTGGTGAGCGTCAGGTCCAGCCCAGGGATCGCGGCAAGGAGCTCGATCAGCTGCTCGATGTTGCGGCGGACGAGCGGCTCGCCTCCAGTCAGCCGGATCTTCTCGATGCCGAGGCCGCGGAAGACGCGGGCGAGCCGGGCGATTTCCTCGAACGTGAGTATTTCCCGGCGCTCGAGGAATTGATAATCCTTTCCGAACACTTCCTTGGGCATGCAATAAACGCAGCGGAAATTGCAGCGGTCGGTGACCGAGATGCGCAAGTCGCGTAGCGCCCGCCCCAGGCGGTCGTGCACCGCGGGGGAGGTGGAGGTGATCTCGGGTCCGGACATGGGGATGCCGCCAACCAGGAAGGGTTCTAAAGGAGTGCCGATTATGACAAAAGAGCAGGGCGGCGGGCAAGGAAAACACTTTTTGCAAATCAAGTATTTGGGTGCGATTCCGGTTGCGCGTCAGCGGTGGCTGGCGCACAATTCGACGACCATGGATGCCAGCACCCCGAGCCGCACCGCGCCCTATCCGATCGCCGTCATCATGGAGCGGGTGAGGCTCGCGAACCGCTGGGCCACCGAGCGCTGGGAGGCAAAGGGGGTCGTGCGCGACGATACACCCTCCGGGAGTCGCGAACGCGTCATCGTCAGCGGCGAGCACACCACCCAGATGCTGTTTCCGGGTTTCGTGCTCAAGCTGCATCCCGACGAGGCAGAAGGCTATATCTACAACATCACCTCGCCGCAGCCCAAGGTATTCATCATGTGGCGCATGAAGGACGACATTGCGCGGCCGGAATCGCTCACCGTCAGCTATCACGAGGGCGCGCGCTGGATGGACGCAGAGGAGACCGTGGGTGGCGTGGCGCTCCCGCCCGACCTGCTGCCCTGGATCGCAGAATACGCCGCCGAGCACTACAAACCTGAGCCGAAGAAGAAGGTGCGTTACGCCAGCAGCAAAGACAAGGGTGTGGCATCGCGGCGCGGAGGCGACGCGTGAGCGCCGGCGCAGAAGACAAGGACGCCCCACAGGGCCAGGAGCCCTTTCTCGATCGCTGGTCGCGGCGCAAGGCAGAGGCGAAACAGGAGGCCCGGCCGCCTGCCCGCGAGCAGGACGCTGCTGCCAAGTCGCCACCGCCGGACTTGCCGCCGGTCGAGAAGCTTACGTTCGAGTCTGATTACCGCGCCTTCTTTCATCCCAAGGTGGGTGAAGACACGCGGCGCGCGGCGCTGAAAAAGCTTTTCAGCAATCCGCACTTCAATGTCATGGACGGCCTCGACGTCTATATCGACGATTACAGCAAGACCGAGCCGATACCGGCGGCGATGCTGGCGAGCCTCAAGCAGGCGCAGAACATCCTGCAATGGGCGAAAGAGGACCACGAGAAACGCGCGCAGGACAGACTGCAGCGGGACGCATCCGGGCACGCGCTCGAACCACCCGCATCGCAAGCCAATCCGCCATCCGGTATCCAGGCAAGCGGATCGCAGGCGGCGCCGGGGAGTCCCGTCGTGCTTGATGAACGTGAATCTCCTCCCGCCCCGGCGTCGGCTCCCGCAGAGCGGATTGCCGGCAACAATATCCCCTCCACCAGCGAGCCGCCGCAGCGCGGCCCGAAAAGCTAGGGAAGCTCTGATCAGGCAGGTTATTGTCATTTTCGCGAAGACGGGAATCTAGGATACTTGAAGCGTTACTGGGTCCCCGCCTCCGCGAGGACGACTTGATCAGAGGATCCCTGGACCGTTTCTCGCACGCGATGTCCAATACCAAGCTGATCTGCAACTGTAACAAGACCATGCCGCTCGACGCGAAGGCGCTGGCGGTCGCGCTCAAGCTGGATGCCGCGCCGAACATTGCGAGCGAGCTGTGCCGCAGGCATGTCGCCGCGTTCGAGGCCGCGGTCAAGAACGGTGGCGACCTGGTTGTGGCCTGTACACAGGAGGCGCCGCTCTTCAGCGAGCTGCACGAACAGCTGCAGGGGAGCGGCGGCCTGAAGTTCGTCAATATCCGTGAAACCGCCGGGTGGTCGGGCGATGCCAAATCCGCTACACCCAAGATTGCGGCCCTGCTCGCGCTTGCCGACGTGCCCGAGCCCGAGCCGGTGCCGGCCGTGTCCTACAAGTCCGAGGGGCGGCTCCTCATCATCGGGCCGGGCGGGGCGGCGCTCGCCTGGGCCGAGCGGCTGGCTGAACAGTTCGCGGTAAACGTGTTGGTGACCGATGGCGGCGAGAGCTACGAGCTGCCGGCGGAGCGGCGCTACCCGGTGTTTTCAGGCCGGCCGCGCGCGGTGAAGGGATACCTCGGCGCGTTCGAAGTCGAGTGGGAGCAGGCCAACCCGATCGATCTCGAGACCTGCACCCGCTGCAACGCCTGCATCCGCGTGTGTCCCGAGCAGGCGATCGACTATTCGTACCAGATCGATCTCGCGAAGTGCAAGGCGCACCGGCAGTGCGTCAACGCATGCGGGGAGATCCGGGCGATCGATTTCGAGCGCAAGGATACTGGGCGCCGCGACGCGTTTGACTTGGTCCTTGACCTGTCGCGCGAGCCGCTGCTCAGGCTCGAGCAGCCGCCGCAGGGCTATCTTGCGCCGCGCGGCGATCCGCTCGAGCAGGCGCTCGCGGCGAACCAGCTCTCCCGGATGGTCGGGGAATTCGAGAAGCCGCGATTCTTCCTTTACAAGGAGAGCATCTGCGCCCACAGCCGGGCGGAGATCACCGGCTGCACCCGCTGCATCGATGTCTGCTCCACGCAGGCGATCTCGAGCGACAAGGAGGGCAACCGCGTCAAGGTCGAGCCGCACCTGTGCATGGGTTGCGGCGGGTGCGCCACCGTCTGCCCCTCGGGCGCGATGAGCTACGCATACCCGCGCGTCCCGGACATCGGCACAAGGATCAGGACGGTGCTGCAGACCTACCGGGACGCCGGCGGGCGCGACCCCGTGCTGCTGTTCCACAATACTACGGACGGCCGCGAACTCATTGCGCGGCTCGGCCGGCGCGGCCGCGGTCTGCCGGCCAATGTAATACCGCTCGAGGTATTCCATGTGGCCTCGCTCGGGTTGGACATCACGCTGGGCTCCATCGCGTTGGGTGCAACACGCTGCCTCGTCATGACGGCGGGAACGGAGCCGCCGGAGTACGTTGTCGCGTTGCGCGAGCAACTCGGTCTTGGCCAGCAGATATTGTCGGGACTGGGTTTCGGGGACGGCCACCTGCGCCTGATCGAGGCACGGGAGCCGCCCGCGCTGGAGAAGGCGGTGTGGAATCTCGGTGCGGCGCGCGGTGTGCCGCCTGCGGTCTTTAATCTGTCCGGCGAGAAGCGCACGACGCTCGATTTCGTGTTCGATCATTTGCTCAAGCATGCACCGGCTCCGCGCGAGGAGGTGGCACTTGCGGCGGGCGCGCCGTATGGGCGGGTGCTGGTCAACCAGAAGACCTGCACCCTCTGCATGGCTTGCGTCGGCGCCTGTCCCGAGTCCGCGCTGCTCGATTCCAAGGAGTCGCCGCAGCTGAAATTCATCGAACGCAACTGCGTGCAATGCGGCCTGTGCGAGAAAACCTGCCCGGAGGACGCCATCAGCCTCGCGCCGCGCCTGCTGCTGAGCAGCCAGGCGCAGTCGGCCGTCGTTCTCAATGCGGCGGAGCCCTACCTCTGCGTGCGCTGCGGCAAGCCGTTTGCGACGCGGCAGATGATCGAGAACATGGTGGGGCGCCTGGGCTCGCATTCGATGTTTGCTTCGGGCGAGGCGCTGCGGCGGCTGCAGATGTGCGCCGACTGCCGGGTGATCGACATGATGGAAAAGCAGGGAGACGCCAGCATTTTCGACTACCGCGGCGGGGGGGACAGCGCGCGATGAGCGGCGGGGAGCTGCGGGAGTCGCGGCTGGTGCCGGAGGAGGACGCCGCCCGGGCCAATCACTATGCGCTGATCGGACGCCTCTTCTACGAGGCGCCGGATTCGATACTGCTCGCGCGGTTGTGCCGCGCAGCAGACCCGGATTCGGTTGGGGAGGGGGACTCTCCGCTCGGACGCGCCTGGAGGGCGCTGCGGCAGGCCTGCAACACCGCCTTCCCGGTCGCGATCAGGCAGGAGCACGAGAAACTGTTTCTGGGCGTCGGCAAGGCCGAGGTCACGCCCTATACCTCTCATTACTTGAGGGGTATTTCACCGGACCGGCACCTGGTCCGATTGCGCGAACGGCTCGATCACCTGGGCCTTGGTCGTCGCAGTGCAGCATTCGAGGTCGAGGATCACATTTCCGGCGTCTGCGACGTCATGCGCGTCCTCATCGAGAACGGCCACCCTTTGGCCGAACAATGTTTGTTTTTCAACGAGTTTATATACCCGGGTGTCAAGCCGTTTTGCGCGGCAGTCACGGCCGCCGCGTCCGCAACGTTTTATCGATGCGTTGCGGAATTCGCGCAGGAATTCCTCGCCGTCGAGCGGGAGGCGCTCGACATGGATGAAGGCATCGACTGACTCGGCGGTAAAGGCAATTCCCGGCGACGGGGTCGCGGAGGCCTGTGAGATCGGTTGGCTGACATTAAACGGGTCAAAATGTGATTGATTTGGCAGTGCACGACGTGTAAATTTGTCGGGAAATAACTTCCCATTTGGATTGCTTCGGTAAGGAGGGTGTGATGAAGAGCCCGGATCGCAAACTATCCCGCCGTAATTTCCTGCTGGCCGCCGGTGCTGGGGGCGTCGCCGCAACTGCCGCGGTCGTGGCTGGCAACAGCCGGCAGGGTGAGTCCAAGAAAGCCGAGGTCGTGGGCGGGTCGAAGGGCTATCACGTCACGGAACACATCCGCAAGTACTACAACACCACCAAGGTCTGAGGAGAGCGCCATGTTGCTCACGAGAAAATCCGCCAGCGTTTCCTCGAGCTCGAGCCGGCTGACCCGCAACGTCACGGGCATGCTCGGGCGCACCATTGATCGCCGCACTTTCCTGAAACGCTCGGGCGTCACGCTCGGCGCCGGCGCGGTGGCGGCGCAGCTGCCGTTCAGCATCGTCGAAAAGGCCGAGGCGGCGCAGAGTGCCGGCGGCGCGATCGAGGTCAAGCGCACGATCTGTACGCACTGCTCCGTCGGCTGCTCGATCGATGCCGTGGTGCAGAACGGCGTGTGGATCCGCCAGGAGCCGGTATTCGATTCGCCGATCAACCTCGGCGCGCACTGCGCGAAAGGCGCCTCGATCCGAGAGCACGGCATTACACACGACTCCCACCGCCTGAAGACACCGATGAAGCTTGCGGGCGGTAAATGGCAGAAGATTTCCTGGGATCAGGCGCTGAACGAGGTCACCCAGAAGCTGTCGGCGATCAAGAAGGAAAGCGGGCCCGACGCGACTTTCTGGATCGGTTCCTCGAAGCACAATAACGAGCAGTCCTATCTCTTCCGCAAGTTCGTATCCATGTTCGGCACCAACAACATGGACCACCAGGCGCGCATCTGCCACTCCACCACCGTAGCCGGCGTGGCGAACACCTGGGGCTACGGCGCGATGACCAACTCCTACAATGACGAGCAGAATTCCAAGTGCATTCTGTTCTTCGGCAGCAACGCGGCGGAGGCGCACCCGGTCTCCATGCTGCATACGCTGCACGCCAAGGAAAACGGCGCCAAGGTGATCGTGGTCGATCCGCGCTTCACGCGGACCGCGGCACGTGCGGACAAGTATTACCGTATCCGGTCGGGGACCGACGTGGCCTTCCTGATGGGCATGCTCCATCACATCTTCAAGAACGGGTGGGAGGACAAGGAATACATTAGGACGCGCGTCTACGGCATTGACAAGGTGCGCGAGGAAGCGGCCAAGTGGACGCCCGACAAGGTCGAGGAAGTGACCGGCATGAAGGAAGCCGAGGTCCGCGACGTGGCCGAAACCATGGCCAAGAACCGCCCCAGCACCATCGTCTGGGCGATGGGCCAGACGCAGCATACGAACGGCAATGCCATCGTGCGCGCGTCCTGCATATTCCAGCTCGCGCTGGGTAACGTCGGCAAGTCGGGTGGCGGAGCCAATATCTATCGCGGCCACGATAACGTGCAGGGTGCGACCGATATCGGACCAAACCCGGATTCCCTTCCGGGTTATTACGGCATCGCCGAAGGGTCGTGGAAGCACTGGTGCGCGGTGTGGGGCGTCGATTTCGAGTGGGTACAGAAACAGTTTCATACGCCCGCGATGATGACCAAGCCGGGATTCACCGTTTCGCGCTGGATCGACGGCGTTCTGGAGAAGAACGAGAACATCGATCAGGATCCGAACCTCCGCGCGGTGATCTTCTGGGGCCATGCGCCGAACAGCCAGTCCCGCGGCAAGGAAATGGTCGAGGCGATGAAAAAGCTCGACCTGCTGGTCGTGATCGACCCGTATCCCAGTGCGACTGCGGCAATGGCGGCAATGGTGCGCCAGGACGGCGTCTACCTGCTGCCCGCAGCCACGCAGATGGAGTGCCCCGGTTCGGTCACGGCGTCGAATCGGTCGCTCCAGTGGCGCGAGAAGGTGATCGATCCGTTGTTCGATTCGCGCACTGACCACATGATCATGTACCAGCTTGCCGAGAAGTTCGGCTTCGCCAAGCAGTTCACGGCGAAGATCAAGCTTTCCAAGGGCAAGGGCGGAATGGACGAGCCCGACATGGAGGACACGCTGCGCGAGGTCAATCGAGGCACCTGGACGATCGGCTATACCGGTCAGTCGCCTGAGCGGCTCCAGGCGCATATGCGCAATCAGCACGTCTTCGACGTCAGGACGTTGAGAGCGCGAGGCGGCAAGGATGCCAAGACGGGTTACGTGCTGGACGGGGACTACTATGGGCTGCCGTGGCCGTGCTTTGGCACTGCCGCAATGAAGCACCCGGGCTCGCCCAACCTGTATCAGACGGAGCGGCACGTGATGGACGGGGGCGGAAATTTCCGCGCCAACTTCGGTGTCGAGCGTGACGGCGTGAATCTTCTCGCAGAAGACGGCTCGTATTCCAAGGGCGCGGATCTCACCACCGGATATCCCGAATTCGACCATGTGCTGCTGAAGAAGCTCGGCTGGTGGGACGACCTGACGGAAGACGAGAAGAAGCTGGCGGAAGGCAAGAACTGGAAAACCGATCTGTCCGGCGGCATCCAGCGCGTGGTGATGAAAGTTCACGGCTGCCACCCGTTTGGCAATGCCAAGGCGCGAGCGGTGGTGTGGAACTTCCCGGATCCGATCCCGTTGCATCGAGAGCCGCTCTATACCCCGCGTCCGGACCTGATCGACAAGTATCCGACGCACGATGACCAGAAGAACCGTTGGCGCCTGCCGGTGCTGTTCAAGACCGTGCAGCAGGCAAACCGAGACGCGGTCAAGAGCTATCCGCTCATCCTCACGAGCGGGCGTTTGACCGAGTACGAAGGGGGCGGAGACGAAACGCGTTCCAACCCGTGGCTCGCCGAGCTGCAGCAGGAGATGTTCGTCGAGATCAACCCGAAGGACGCCAACGACCGCGGGGTGAAAAACAACGAATACGTCTGGGTCGAATCGCCTACCAAGGCGCGTCTCAAGGTCAAGACATTGGTGACCGAGCGCGTAGCGTCGGGAACAGTGTTCTGTCCGTTCCATTTCGCCGGGCACTGGATGGGCCAGGATATGCTCAAGTGGTACCCCGAGGGCGCAGCGCCGATGGTGAGAGGGGAGGCGGTCAATACCGCGACCACCTATGGTTACGACATCGTGACCATGATGCAGGAGACCAAGACCACGCTGTGCCAGGTATCCAAGGCCTAACGGACAAGGGATTGCGAGGAGCTCACCATGGCAAGAATGAAATTTCTGGCGGATGCGGAGCGCTGCATCGAGTGCAACGGCTGCGTGACGGCGTGCAAGCAGGAGCATGAGATCCCGTGGGGCGTGAACCGCCGGCGGGTGGTGACGCTGAACGATGGCGTGCCGGGCGAAAAATCGATATCGGTTGCCTGCATGCATTGTTCGGACGCGCCGTGCATGGCGGTGTGCCCGGTGGACTGCTTTTACAAGACCACCGAGGGGGTGGTTCTGCACGACAAGGACCTGTGCATCGGTTGCGGCTACTGTTTCTACGCCTGCCCGTTTGGGGCGCCGCAGTTCCCGCAGGACGGCGCATTCGGCCTGCGCGGCAAGATGGACAAGTGCACGTTCTGTGCCGGCGGCCCGGAGCCTGATTTCTCCGCGGCCGAATTCAGGAAGTATGGCCGCAACCGCCTGGCGGAAGGGAAGCTGCCGGCCTGCGCCGAGATGTGCGCGACCAAGGCCCTGCTCGGAGGCGATGCCGACGTGATTGCCGACATCTACCGCGACCGCGTGCTCAAGCGCGGCAAGGGCTCCGAGATCTGGGGCTGGGGCACGGCTTATGGCAAGCCGGAAAGACAGCCGACGCCGCGGCCCGGAGCCAAGTCATGAGAAAGACACTGTTGATCGCCTTCGCCGTGGCCCTGGTAGGGGTCGCGGCGGGCTGCGGCGAGAAGGTTACGGTCACGGTCTACAAACAAGGCCAGTACCAGGGCAAGCCCGACAAGCAACCCTGGGACAACGACCAATTCAAGGGTGACCAGGCCGCCTGGGAAAAGGCGGTCAAGGCGCGCAATCTCGGCCAGAACGAGTACGTGCGCATCGCGGGGAGCTGATTCAACTGAAAACAGAGGAGGTGCGCATGTTCGGCTACCGTGACATGCGAGTAGGGGTTCGTCTTCTGGTCGTGTCTGGCGTGATGCTGCTTGCGCCGCTGCCGCTCGCCGCGCAGGGACCCGCGGAGGAGCATGCCCAGAAGCAGGTGCAGCGCCAGGAGAACCAGCCGCTCAACAACGCGCCGGTCTGGCGCGACGTGCGCAGCACGGCGACCTCCCCCGCGCAGACGACCCAGGTGCGCGGCATCGAGACCAACGTTCTGGTGCAGACTGAGGGCGAGATCTGGCGCCAGATCCGCAATGGCCCGGTCACCATCTACGGCGGCTGGCTGCTCGTCATCGTACCGCTGCTGATTCTCGGCTTCTACCTGTGGCGGGGGCCGCTCAAGCTCCACGGCCGCCTGACCGGACGGAAGATCCAGCGGCTGTCGAGCTGGGACCGCACCATACACTGGACGGTCGCGATCAGCTGGGTGATCCTCGCCATCTCCGGGGTGCTGCTGCTATTCGGCAAGTACGTCGTGCTGCCGATGTTCGGCTACACGGTGTTTTCCTGGCTCGCGATCCTGTCTAAGAACCTGCACAATTTTATCGGGCCGGTGTTCCTGATCGCCGCGGCACTGATGTTCTTCACCTATGTCGCGCGCAATATTCCGCGCGCATACGACATCGGCTGGCTGTTCAAGGGCGGCGGCATGCTGACGGGCGAGCATGTGCCCTCGGGGTTCTTTAATGCCGGCGAGAAGATCGTGTTCTGGGTCGGGCTGTTCCTCTTTACCATCATCGTCGGCGCTTCGGGCTTGGTGATGCTGTTTCCCAACTTCGACCAGGGGCGCCTGGTGATGCAGTACTCGAGCGTCATCCACGCGGTGACGGCGGTGCTCTACGTGGCCATGATGCTCGGACACATCTACCTCGGCTCGGTTGGAGTCGAAGGCGCCTACGAGTGCATGCGCACCGATGGCAAGGTCGACGAGCAGTGGGCGAAGGAGCACCACGAACATTGGTATAACGAGGTCATCAAGGGCCGCCCCGGCGCCGCAGGTAGCGCGGCAGCCGCTCGCGCGAACGCCATGAAGGAGGGATGGAAACTATGAAGGCACCGAAATTCTGGATGGTAGTTCCGGCGCTGCTGGTCGCGGGCGTGGTCGGCCTGGCCTACGCCAAGCTGCCGCAGCCGCCCATGGATGACGCCGCCAAGACCAAGGCGGCGGAAGCGAAGGCCAAGGCCGCGGCCGCAGCCAAGAAGAGCGCCGAAGACCTGGCGAAGGCGATGGACCGCGTGGCGGAGCGCTACAGGAAGGAGAAAGGCATCAAGAGCGCGGCCGCGCCCCAGAAGAAATAAGCCGATCGATCCTGTTTCCGCCTGGAAAGCCCGGCTCGCCGGGCTTTCTTGTTTGTTGACCTGCCCGGCGGACTGTCCGTCGACAGCGGATCAGCCCGCTACCGTCATGGCGCCGATGAAGCCGATTACCACCAGCGCCAGCAGTATCAGGCCGAGAACGATCAGCGCGATGCCCAGCACCCGCGAACCCACCGTCATGGGCTGCGACGGGGCGTCCACGACGTGCCGCGCGAGCTCACCCGAAGCGGCGAGCCGCCCGTATTCAAGAGGATGCTCGCGCCGGAACTCCTCCAGCGGCACCGTGCCCGTGAACATGACGATGTCCGGAGGCGGCAGCTTGTCGGGCCGGAAGTGGTTGTTGAAGAAATGCACCGTGAACAGGAACACCGCAGCTAGGATCGCCTCTTCACCGTGCACCAGCGTCGCGATGTTGAACACCCAGCCCGGCAGCACCGACGCTACGGTTTCCTTGAACGCCAGCACCATGCCGCTGCCGCCGATGATGGCCATACCCCAGAACACCGCCCAGTAGTCGAATTTCTCCCAGTAGGTCCAGCGATCGAACGCGGGCCGCCGGCCTTTGCCGAAGAACCACTTGAACATGCCGACGGCATCCTGCAAATCCTTCCACGTCGGCACCAGCGAATTCGGCCCGAACCAGTCGGATAGCTTCCACCGGGGCACGACGCGCAATGCCATGTAGACGAGGTGGACGAAGAATATCCCCAGCATGAGGGCTGCGCTCGCCCGGTGCACGATAGCGGCCGCGCGCGGGCCGCCCAGCGCGCCGACGAGAGACCTCGCCCAGGCGGTTTCGGCGTAGAGCACCGCCATGCCGGTCGCGACAAGGGCCATCACGCTGAGCGCGAACAACAGGTGCGCAAGCCGCCACACCGGCCCGAAGCGCGTAAAGTGCTTGCCCTGCAGTTGCGGCAGGCTCTCCACGGCGACATGCGGCGCGCTCTTGCCCTCGCGGCGATCCCGGTACTCGCGGTAGAACCAGAGGGCCGAGTGCGTCCAGAAGAAGGCGAACACGCCCAGCAGGAGCGCGATCATGAACTTCGACGCGATCCACATGTAGGGGTAGCGGCCGTAATCATGGGTGTTCGCGTGGGGCTGGAACGTGACGAAACCCGCGGTCGCGCCGGCATGGCATTTCTGGCAGGTTTGCAGCCGGTTGTTCGGATGCACCGTGGACCTCGGATGGTTTACCCGCTGAATGTCGTGGTTGCCGTGGCAGTCGAAGCAGCTCGCGGTATAGGTGTAACCCAGCTTCGTGATCTGCCCGTGATAGGTGTTCGCGTATGACCTCAGGCTTTCCGCGTGGCAGTTTCCGCAATTCTTCGTGATGACGAGCCGGATCGCGTCGAGCTTCGGCCGGTCGACGTCATGCGTGGTGTGGCAGTCCGAGCAGACCGGAGCCGCCGGACTGCCCGCCGCCATGTTGAGCCTGCCGTGCACCGAGTCCACGTACTCGACGCGCTGCGCGCTGTGGCATTTTCCGCAGACGTTCGGAATATTGAGGTGCCAATCCGCGCGTGCCGCGCTGCCCGGCGGGTACACGTAGTGCGCATCGTGGCAGTTGTAGCAGGTTGCATTCGTGCGCGACTGGTCCTCCCGGCTGGGCCGGGCGTGGATGGATTTCATGTAGCGCTCGATCTGTTCCACCACCACTCCCAGCCGCGCGAACTCCTTCGTCTTGCCTTCCTTCTTTGCAGCTGCCCACAGGTCCTCGTGGCAGGTCACGCAACTCACCCTCAGCACGCCCTTCTGGTGCGGAACCGCGGTGATGTCCTTGTGGCACTCCACGCACATTCGCTTGCCGTGGACGCTCTGCTCGAAGCGGTCCTTGACGACGTGCAGCGCGCGCATCTTCCCGTCCGGCCCGGGCATGCCGAATCCCTCGTTTCCGTGGCACGACAGGCAGACTTCGTTGGGCATTTTTTCGGCGGGCTGCGCGGCCCCGCTTGCCGGGAAGCCGGCGAGTCCCATGACGGCCGCGGCAAGCAGCGCCGGTTTCAAGCGGTTATGACCAGAGTGGATCAGGAGACTTGCAAGGAACGCCAGGAGTTTATCGTTCATTTTTTCCCCGCCCTGTCGTGGAGGTGCTGCCCACCCGCATCACATAATAGCTGGGCAGTGGTTGTCAAGCTGGTGCCCTGGCGGCACTTGCCGCGCGTGCCAGCAAAACGTCTACGACAGCGCCGGGATGAAGTTCTGATCAGCGTTTGTCCCGCGCCTGGCTGGCATAGTAGGACGCGATGTCATCGATGACCGCGTTGCTGTAGAGAATGCTCATCCTGTGCATCGTTGTGCTTTCGCGCTTGTCATCGCGATACGCTCTGAGCGCCATGACCAGATAATCCTTGTCCTGGCCGCGCAGGATCGGGGTCACCATCTTGGGGTTGTCTTCGGTATCGTGGCAGCGATCGCATTTCGCTGCGAGCTCGCGGGCCGTGCTCGGCACGCTATCGGCGGGCCGGGACTGCTGCACCGAGTAGAACGCGCTGATGTTGTCGATGTCCTTGTCGCTCAAGCCCGCGACGAAGCGCTGCATACCCCAATGCTGACGCGACGTGCGGTACGCCCGGATCGACTTCACCAGGTACCGGGGATCCTGGGCGGCGAGGCTCGGTGTCGCGGCGTCGCGGCTCACCCCATTGGGACCGTGGCAGCCGCCGCACATGGCGGTCTGGGGCTCGCCCGCCTTCGGGTCCCCCCGGGATGGCGCTGCCCGTTGTGTCGGCGTCCGCGACGCGAAATACAGTGCCAGGCTCTCCAGGTCGCGCCGGCTCACGTCGCGCAGTATCTTTTCCATCGGTGCCGTCCGGCGCTCTCCGCGGTGATATTCCTGCACGGCGGTGATCAGGTAATGGGGCTGCTGGCCGGCGAGGCTCGGGACGCCCGGCGTCCTGCTGTTGCCTTCCTCGCCGTGACACTTCACGCACGCCGCCGCGAGCGCCTTGCCTTTCTCCAGAAGAGAGCCCTGCTGGGCGCCCCTATCCGAACCCGCGGCTACCGGGGGCTGGCTGGCGTAGTAGGCGACCACGTTGCGCAACTCCGAATCAGTCAACCGCTTCACCAGATCCCTGAGAGCGGCATGAGTACGCCTCACTTCGAGATATTCGGTCAGCGCCAGGTAAAGGTAGCGCTCGCGCTGTCCTGCCAGGTGCGGGATGCCGGGAGCGACGCCGCGCCCATCCAGCCCGTGGCACACCTTGCAGTCTCGCTCCGCGATTGCCTTGCCCGCCGCCGCGTCGCCCGCTGGCTTTGCAGCCATGGGCTTGACGGCGGGTTTCTCGCGTTCGCTGCAGCCCGTCAACAACGCCGACAGCACAATGCCCAGAATCAGTATTTTCATGGGGAACCCCATGGGAAATGGATCGGCCGACTTAGCCAACGTTGATATCGCCGCCCGATCTTTGCGCGACCGGGGTCGGCGTGCGGGAGAACCACATCTGGTACATGGACACCACCCACATGAACGCGAAACACAGACCCATCACCACCCCGGAAGCTATCAGGATCCAGGCGAACGGAGGGAAGAGCTTGGTGAAATACCAGGAGCTGACATCCACCGCGATGGCGACAAAGGGGAGCGCGACCACCGTGCACTTGAACCACACCGGCCGCACGTACGCGTGGCTGAAGATGAAGCCCATGATGAAAAAGATAAAGGTGAGCCCGAAGAGGTGGATGTGCGACACCCGGACCAGCGTGAAGACATCGGTGCCGGTGTCCCGCTCGGTAACTTTCTTGAGGTTGTCGAATCCGTTGAGGTTAGGCAGGTGGGGGTTGCTCCCGTCGTGGCACGAGAGGCAGCGCTTGTCTATCGCCGCCTTGATCTGTTTCTCGTAGCGGACACGATCAGCTCCTTCCTGCACCCAGGCAATGAACGCGGTGTTCTCGTCGGGCGGCAGCATCGTGGACATGGGCCCGCGCAGCGCCGATTCGAGGCGCGAATGCTTTCCGCTGCCGCTGTAGGCAATGACCAGATCCTCGTACGACAGCATTTTCGGATTTCCGTCCCGCCCGGCATGGGAATGAAACATGTAGATCAGGGCGAAGAGATAACCCAAGCCCAGTATGATGAGCGCCGCCGTAAACAACACGCGCTGGCTCCATGGCAGCTCCGAATAATGGTAATAGAGCCGGTGCAGGGGCATCTCACTCATCGATGGGTCCTCCAGATCTCCGGAGCAGAACGCTCGAGCGCGCCGGACGCCAGCCCGGACGGTCCTCCGGTCCCCGTGCCGGAGCCGCTGGCAAGCATTCCGGAACGGGAACGGGGCGTGATCACTTCTTCTTCAGCGAAGCGTAGTACGCGGCCAGATTCGCCATATCCTGGTCGCTCAGCGGGCCCGCGAACGACTTCATAACCGGATTGGCGCGCTTGCCCGATTTGTAGTCCTTCATGGCCTGGACGAATTTGGCCTCCGGCAGACCGGCCAGTGCGGGATTTGGCTTGACTCCCTCGCCGTTCGCTCCATGACACCCGGCACAACTTGCGGCCTTCGCCTTGCCGGCGGCGGGATCTCCACCCGCCAGCGCGATGCCGGAAATGGAAAGCAATGCCAACAACCCAGCGGTCAACAGCGTGCGTTTCATGTTAGAGCTCCTATATCGTGGTTACGTTTAGCGCGTGCCTTATCATTTGGACGGGAGAATTACATACACGAAAGCCCGCGCGCTCTGGCGCGAGTAATGGGCGGCGAGGTTTTCGACGTCCGCCTCGGTCAGTATTTCGGACATGGCCGCCATGGCCGGGCTCTTGCGCGCGCCCGTACGATAAGCATGCAGTACCCTCTCCAGATAATCCACGCGCTGTCCGGCGAGCGCGGGCAGGCGCGGATCAGTGCTGTTTCCGTTGACGCCATGACAGCGGTCGCATCGCTCCGCCAGCTCCGCGGTCGTCAGCGGCTTGCGCACTTTCGGCCGCTGCGGCTGCTGGGCGGCGTAGAACGCGGCCAGATCCCCGATTGCGCGATCGTCGAGCGCCGCTGCCAGGCCTTTCATCGCATCATCCTTGCGTGAGCCATCAGCGTAGCCCCGGAGCGCGGCCGCGAAGTACTGCGCGTCCTGACCCGCGAGGCTCGGGGTAGCGGGATTGCCGCTGACGCCCCCCTCACCGTGGCACGCAGCGCAGGAGGCGGCAGCCGCCTTGCCAGCGGCCGGGTTGCCAGCCGCCGGGGTCTGCGCACGCGCGGGCTTTTGCAGGGCGTAGTAGAGCGCGATGTTGTTGAGATCCGCGTCGCCGAGAGCCCCGAGCAGCGATTTCATCATGTCGTGCTTGCGCTGGCCGCTCTTGTAGGCTTTCATGGCCGCGACCAGATACTTCGGGTCCAATCCGACAAGGCTCGGCATGCCGGGAATCTTTGTGACACCGCCTTCGCCGTGACATCCCGCGCATCCGGCCGCTGCGGCCTTGCCGGCTTCAACCGGACCGGGCTTGGCGCTGCCCCGTCCGGCAGGCGATGCGCTAGGCCGAGCGGGCTCTAGGCTGGCGTAATAGGCAGACACCTTGATCAGCGCGTCATCGCTCAGGAATTTGACCGCGGCGATCATGGTCTTGTCGTCGCGGGCGCCTGACTGGTACGCGCGTAACTCGAGGTAGAGATATGCCGGGCGCTGCCCCGCGAGGTGCGGCACACCCTTGGAGGTGCTGATGCCGCTCGTGCCATGACACCGGGCGCAGGAGGTTTCCGCCACGCGCTTGCCCTCGGCCACCTCCAGCGCGCTTGCATAGGCGGCCCGAAGATCGTCGCCGCTGCCGGGCTTGACCGTGACAGGCTGGGCCGCCGCGCCCGGCGCCCGCCATGAGATCGTCGCGGCCGCGACGAGCACGAACAGCGCCAGCAGAGGAGTTTGAACGTTTCGCCTCATCGACGCCCGCTAGAACGGTCAACGGACGCCGGAATGAAACGAGGGCGCGGGTGTGGAGTCATGTGCCCAGGGCGGAAGAAGCCAGCTTATTCCCAACAGCGTAGCCAATGGCGCCATCAACAGCAAGATCGCGACGATCAAGCCTTCCTTCCCGAACACCTGGAGTTGATAGCTCAGCAATCCCTTGCCTGTCTTCGAAATTTCTTGTCCGCCGATCACCACGTTCCAGCGCATCATGAATACCGACAATAACACCAGACAGGCACTGACCGTGACGCCGAGGATTAGCGCTTTTCCGGTGGTTCCACGCCAGATAATATACGAAAGTAGCAACAAGGGCAGAATGGCCCCGATCGCGAACTGCAGGATGAAGTAGGGTATCAGCAGGGGGCCGCTTACGTACTCGATGATCATCTCGACGCCCTCGCGCCCCTTGTACACGATGTTGGCGAATTCCAGGCCCTCGAGCACCAGGGCCACCATGATGAATCCCCATACCGTGTAGGCCAGCCCCTTCAGGCAATCCGGATCGATCGGGATCCGACGCAGCAGGCACGATAGGACGTAAAGCACGATCAACAGCGCCACACCGGAGATGATGGCGGAAAATAGGAACACTGCGGGCATCAGATCAGATGACCACCATTCGCGTGCCTTGAGCGAGCCGAATACAAAGCCGACGTAGCCGTGCAAGCCGTGCGCGCCCGGAATGCCGGCGATGGCGAGCCAGAATATCCATTTCTTGTCGTAGCGCAGCGCTTTTTCCGATAGATCGTACGACCCGAGCGTCAACACACGGTAGAAGGCGCCCAGCAGCCCGGCCCTCGTTTGAGCCTGCTCCACGATGTGGGGGCGAAAGGCGAACCAGGTTTCGATCAGAAGCAGGACGATGTAGAAGCTGGCGAAATAACCGAACATTGCCATCGCCGAGGTCAGATGCGGCGTGAGCAGATTATTGAGCGCGCGCTCCGGGTGGCCGAGGTGCAGCAGGAGAGGCAAGGGCACGAAGAACATGAAGCTCAGAGAGGTCAGCAGGGCAAGGTGCGCCACCGGCTTCAGCCGCTGGAAGCCGAACACCTGGTACAGGCTGGATACAGTGAACGCGCCCGCCACCAGCCCGGTAATGTAGGGATAGATGACGATGGCGACGGACCACTCGATGACCGTCTCGTTCGGGTAGACCCAGCCCGTGAAGGGGGCGTAGTGAATGAGAGGTTCCACTAGTTCACCTCCCTGTCGATGCCGACGTAGAAAACGTTTGGCGCGTTGCCCGTTTCGGGCTTGAGCACCTGCACGCGGTTGTTGCGAACGAACTGGCTGATCGGGCTTTGCCTGTCATTGAGGTCGCCGAAGATACGCGCGCCGACCGGACAAGCCTCGACGCAGGCGGGCTGCAGTCCCTTGGTGATGCGGTGATAGCACCAATAGCACTTTTGCGTAACTCCTTTCGCTTCGTTGAACCAGCGCGCTCCGTAAGGGCAGGCCTGCACGCAGTAGCGGCAACCGATGCAATACTTGGCGTCGATCAGCACCACGCCGTCCTTGGCCTTGTAGGTTGCGCCGACCGGACACACCTGCACACACGGCGGATGCGTGCATTGGTTGCACAGCTTGGGCACGAAAAAGGCTTTCTCCACCTTCGCGTCCTGGTAGCGGTTGGCGAAGCGGTATTCCTTTTCCGAGCCGGAGGCCGCGATGTTCACGGGGTCGGACTGGCTGTCGATGCGGGCCTTGCTTTCGCCCTCCAGATAGACGTAGCGCTCGACCCAGGTGTTGAAGTGGTGCGCCGTGAGCGGAACGTCGTTTTCCCGCTTGCACGCTTCGACGCAGCGCAGGCACCCGATGCATTTCGTGGCATCGACGCCGAACGCCCAGCGGCGCTTGGTCCAGTCGTAATCCGGGGTGGGAAACGAGGCGCGGCCGGATGCGGTCTCGCTCTTTGCGGCGACCTTTTGCATGGCACCTGCGGCTCCGGCGGCCGCAGCGGCGCCTGCGCATGTTGCGGCGCCGGCGAGTTTTCGCAGAAACGCGCGCCGCGCAAGCAATGACGAAATGGCTTCGCGTTTCATAGTGTCTTCCTCGCCGTGACAACGCGTTCACAGCTTTGCCCGGCGTAATAGGCTGCAAGGTTGTTGATGTCCGCGTCGCTCAAGCCTCTGGTGACACCCCCCATCATCGGATCCTTGCGCAGGCCCGCCCTGAAAGCCTTGAGCGCGTTTACGAGGTACCCCGCTCTTTGACCCGCCAGCGTCGGCCACGCAGGATTGCTTCCGATACCCGTTTCGCCATGGCAGGCGGCGCAGTTTCTGGCCAAGGCCTTCCCGGCTCCGGCGTCGCCGACAGGCGCCGCGCTCGGCGGCGCCTTGCAGCTCAGGGTCGCGTAATAGGACGCGAGATTCTGAATGTCCGCGTCGCTGAGCGTCTTTGCGATGGGAGACATCATCACGTCCGTCTGGTCACCGGATTTGTAGGAGCCGAGGATCCGGACGAGGTAGGCGGCGTTCTGGCCCGCCAGATTTGGCCACGTGTCGTTGGGGCTGATTCCGGACACGCCGTGGCAGCTTGCGCAACTGGCCGCGTGCTTCTTGCTTCCTGCCACGGCATCGCCGGCCACCTTGGCCACTAAGCCTGCGAGCTTGGGCGCGTGCGGGTTGTGGCAGACAACACACTGCTGGCCATCCGAATGTCGAGCGAGAACGATCTGGGGCTGCGTGGCGGGCCTTCCGGGCATTGCTTCATGACACAGCGTGCAGAGCTTTCGCGTATCCGCGGGCTTCGGCAGTTTTGCGGTCTGTTGCGGATGCCCCTTGGCCGCGCCGTGGCAGACTTCGCAGCTGACGGTCTTGTGGTTATTGGCCGACCATTGTGCGTGGCGCTCGCTGTGGCAGGTCTGGCAGTAACGCGGTGTCTGGTACGCCGGTTCCTGACCTGCAACCTCGGGAACCGAGTTGGCGCGGTAATGCCCAAATTGGTAAAAAGATTCGGCGGTGAACCACCACTTGGCGAGCAGTCCGATCGCCGCGCCCGCGACGACCAACATGAGCAGCCGGACAATGTGCTTGGGCACGGCTTACCGTTTTATGGTCAACATCCATTCACCGTCCCATCGAGCATACGGGCGCCGGCTCGTCCCGCGTTGATCTAGATCAAAATGCGTCGCGCTTTGCGTGATAAGCGTCGGCGTTCACCATTGCCAAGCAACGGACTCGGGGGACGGGGAAGGCCTTCCTTGACAATACAGGTCGAGCAAGCACCTCGTGACCATCGAGGCACGACGAGGAGCGCGGAGGAAGCGCCGTATGATGCCCGCCGCGCCGGCGGATGCTAATGCTTGTGCTCGAACTTGATCTCGACCGGGCGCGGCAGTCCCGGCCGGGTGATCTTGACCGTGATGGTGTAGGGGTTCGTGCCCGGCATCCTGAAATAATTGCCGTAGCTCACGACGTTGTTCAGGGTCACGAGCTCGAGCGGCTTGGTGTCTCCCCCCGACACCGGTTCCCTCGCGCTTGCTTCCACCTTCGCATCTGTGATCACGGCCCGGGTCTTGGCATCGAACAATGAGACGTTCACGTGGTAGTAGCCCCTGCCGGTGGGGATGCCCCCATGCATGAGGCTTTCCTTGCTGCCCTTCGGATACTGGTCGCGTATCGAGGCGGCCGACATGACGCCGAGGAATACCTCGATTCCCGCCGCCGTGCGGTAATTCGGGCCGGACGGCGCCGGCAGGGCAGGGGCGGTCGCCTGGGCGGCGCCGGCGCCCGGGTTGAACATGTAGACAATGGCGCCGCGAAGCTCCGAATCGGTGAGATCGGCCACTCCACCGCGCGCCGGCATGGGACCGTGGCCGTGGATCGCGGAACGCACCAGGAAATCGACGCCATACTTCAGCCGGGGCGTCCAGGCATTCCGGTCGCCGATCTTCGGCGCGCCGTCGACACCGGTCCGGTGGCACTTGGAGCACTGCGCCTGGACGATCTGCTCGCCCCTGCGCTCGACGGCCGGCGTCAGGCCGCTGATGGGCTCGGCCCATTTGCCGCCCGACTGGTTCACCATGTAGGTGATCGCGCGTTCGATCTCGATGTCGGTCAGCTCCGGCGCGCCGCCGTGCGAAGGCATCTTGCGGATGCCCTTCAGCGCGCTGTC
>DATICE010000225.1:0-6042 GCA_035456985.1 Burkholderiales bacterium
GGGATAGAACAGCGCCGCCTTGATCTTGCTCTTGATGGCGAGGATCTTCTCCTTGTAGGTCGCGAGCCGGTCGAGCAGCGAGTCGAGAATACCGGCGGCCTCTCCCGCGCCGATGAGGTTGCAGAAAAGCGCGTCGAAGTAGAGCGGGTGCTTCTCGAACGCCTGCTTCAGGCTCGCCCCGGTCTCGACGTCGGTCTTGATCTCCATCAGCAGGCGCGCGACCCGCGGGTTGCTGTGCCCCTTACCGACGATGTCGAAAGCCTGCAGCAGCGGCACCCCCGACTTCATCATGGTCGCCAACTGGCGGGTGAAAAGCGTGATGTCCTTCTCGGTGATGCGGCTCCCGCCCGAGGTCTTCTGCTTCTTGATCTCGACGACCCGGATACCCTGGCGGCGCAACGTCGCGTTGACCTGGGCTTCCCCGCTCGCGCGCATCTCCCCGCGCACGGTCTTGTTGCCCTTGTCGGTGCCGACCCAGGTGAAATTGAATTCCTTGACGTCCGGCTTTCGTGCCGCTGCCGCTGCCGTGGCCATGGATTGCTCCTGATTGCCCTAATGAACCAATAAGTTAGGTGCGAAAGTTCACAAAATGATGCACGTCTTGCCGGGCTTTGTAAAGCCCAGATTGCACAGTGCTGCGCGCCCGCCGCTCAAGCGCGGGCCGGCGGAACGACGCGAACGGCCTTTACCACCCGGTCCTGGGTCTGGACGATCTCCAGGGGATGCCCCGCAATCTTGACGCTGGTGCTCGGCTCGGGCATGGATTGCAGGTGCTCGAGAATGAGGCCGTTCAGCGTCTTCGGCCCGTCGAGCGGGAAGCTGAAGCCGAGCTTGCGGTTCAGCTCCCTCAGCAGGGTCGCGCCCTCCACGAGATAGGCTCCGTCGGGCTGCTTCACGAAGCCCCCGGTTTGCAGCGGGGACTGCGTGGTGAACTCGCCGATCATCTCCTCGAGGATGTCCTCCAGCGTGACGAGCCCCATCAGCTCCCCGTACTCGTCCACCACCAGGCTCATGCGGTCCTGCTGCTCCTGGAAATTCTGCAGCTGCGAGAAGAGGGGCGTGCCGGCCGGCACGTAGTTGGGCTCGCGCATCAGCTCGCCGAGCTTCTCCTTGGTGAGCTCCTCGTTCTGCACCAGGTTGAGGACGTCGCGCACCCGCAGCGCGCCCACCATCTCGTCAAGGTGCCCGCGGTAGAGGAACACCCGCCGATGGTGGGAAGTTGCGATCTGGTGCCGCAGGGTGTCGAGCGGCGCGTCGAAATCGAATGCCTCTAGGTGATTGCGCGGCACCATCACGTCGTCGACCGTGATCGCCTGGAGATCGAAAACGTTGAGCAGGATCGAAACGTGCTTCTTGGGCAGAAAGTTGGACGATTCGAGCACGATGGTGCGAATTTCCTCGGCCGAAAGCGGCTGCGGTCCGGATTCCTGCGGCTCGATGCGCAACAGCTTGAGGAGCGGCCGCAGGATGGCATCGGTGGACGCCGCCAGCAGCTGCACGAACGGAGCGGAGATCAAGGCGAGCGAGCGCATCGGCCAGGCGACCAGTCTGGCGATGCCTTCCGCATTGTGCTGGCCGAGGCGCTTCGGAACCAGTTCCCCGGCCACGATGGAGATGTAGGTCACGGAGATCACGACGAAGGCGGTCGCCACCGCACCGCCCACCTTCGGCTCCAGGCCGAGCGTCTGCAGCCACGCGGAGAGCGGAACGGCGAGCACGGCCTCCCCGAAGATGCCGGTGAGCAGCCCGATGGAGGTGATGCCGATCTGGACCGTGGACAGGAACCGCGTTGGCTCGCCGCTCAGCTTCACGGCGGCGGCGGCGAGCGCATCCCCGTGCCTGGCGAGCGTCGCCAGGCGCGACCTGCGCGCAGTCAGCAGCGCGACCTCGGACATCGCGAAGGCGCCGTTCAGCAGTATGAGGCAGGCGAGTATCAGCAGTTCCATGGTTTCACCTTGTCGATCCGCGCCGGCGGGCTACGCCCGGCCGAGGATCACTTCGAGTACGAACTTGCTGCCGACGTAGGCGAGCACCAGCATGAGAAAGCCGGTCAGCGTCCAGCGCACCGCGACGCGCCCCCGCCAGCCGTAGACACGTCGGCCGCCGAGGAGCGCCGCGAAGATGATCCAGGAGAGCACGCCGAACAGCGTCTTGTGATTGAAGCGCGCCGCCTGACCGAACAGCTCCTCCGAGTAGAGCACGCCGGTTGCGAGCGTCGCCGTAAGCAGGATGAAGCCTGCCCAGATGATCCGGAACAGCAGCGTTTCCATCGCCAGCAGCGGCGGCAGCCCCTGCAGCGCCCGCGGGAGACTCCCGTCGTGGAGCCGCCGCTCGAGCAGCGCCATCAGGAGCACGTGCAGCGACGCGATGGTGAACAGGCTGTAGGAGAGCATCGCGATCAGGAGGTGAACCTTGAACACCAGGAGCTCGGTGTTGGGCAGGGGCCTGGTCGATGGCAGCACCGCGGGCATCAGCGAGGCAACCGCCGCCACCGGCAGCACCAGCGACTGCAATCCGTCGAGCCGGTAGAAGAAATTTCCTGTCCAGTAGATCAGCACCGTCAGGAAGAGGATCGTCGACACCGCGTTGCCGACGCCGAGATGCAGCCCGTCCGGCGCGAACATCGCGCGCGCGGTGAGAACGGCGTGCAGCGCGAGCGGCACGAGCACGGCGTAGTGCTCGAAGGTACTGGCGGGAGCGGTAGCGGAGGGGACGCCGGCTGCCGGGCTCCAGCGGATGCGCCAGGAATAGAGCGCGAGCGCGCCGTAGAGGAGGGCGTTGACGACGTAGGGTAAAATCTCCGGCACATTTCGAGTCTACACTAGAGCCTATCTCAACAATAAGCACGTGTGCGACGGAGGCGATGTGGGATGCAGTTCTAGGAGGATAGCCCGCAGCAATATGTCGATATTGCAAGGGCTACCGACAACGAAATGCGCCCAGATCGCCCCGTCCCTTCGGGTTGCGGCCAGGACGGGCGTCTACTTTGTTGCACGGCTTGACCATATCGACATATGGCCTGCGCCGTGCGCCTCGTATCCATCCCGTCCTGGCCGCAACGCATCACGCGCTTATTATTGAGATAGGCTCTGCCCTTTCCCGTGTTCGACCATCTGACGGAGCGCCTTGCGCGCGCGATCAAGACGCTGCGCGGCGAGGCGCGCCTGACCGAGTCCAACGTTCAGGAAGCGCTGCGCGAAGTGCGCGTTGCGCTGCTGGAGGCGGACGTCGCGCTGCCGGTGGTGAAGAAGTTCATCGACGGGGTGCGCGGGAAGGCGCTCGGGGAGGAGGTGGTCGGGAGCCTCACGCCGGGGCAGGCGGCGGTGGGCGTGGTGTATCGCGAACTCGTCGCGCTGATGGGCGAGAGGAACGACGCGCTCAACCTCGCCACGCAGCCGCCGGCGGTGATCCTGCTCGCGGGGTTGCAGGGCTCCGGCAAGACCACCACTGCGGCGAAACTCGCGCGCTGGCTGAAGAACGAATTGCGGAAGAAGGTGGTACTCGCGAGCTGCGACGTTTACCGGCCGGCCGCGATCGAGCAGCTGAAGACCCTGGCGGCGCAGGTCGGCGCCGAGTTCTTCCCCTCTGCGGCGGGCGAGAAACCGGTGGACATCGCGGAGCGCGCGCTCGGCTACTCGCGCACGCACTATAACGACGTGCTGATCGTGGACAGCGCGGGGCGGCTCGCGATCGACGAGGCGATGATGCGCGAGATCGCCGAGTTGAACGCCGTGCTGAAGCCCATCGAGACGCTGTACGTGGTGGACGCGATGCAGGGACAGGATGCGGTCAACACCGCGCGCGCGTTCGCCGACGCGCTGCCGCTGACCGGCATCATCCTCACCAAGCTCGACGGCGATGCGCGCGGCGGCGCGGCGCTGTCGGTGCGCGAGGTGACCGGCCGGCCGATCAAGTTTGCGGGCGTGGGCGAAAAGCTCGACGCGCTCGAGCCGTTTCATCCCGATCGCATGGCCTCGCGCATCCTCGGCATGGGCGACGTGCTCTCGTTGATCGAGGACGTGACGAAGAGCGTGGACCGTGCGCAAGTCGAGAAGCTCGCGCAGAAGGTGAAGTCGGGCAAGGACTTCGACCTCGAGGACTTCAAGCAGCAGGTCGCGCAGATGAAGAAGATGGGCGGGCTCGCCGCGCTCGCGGACAAGCTTCCCGGAAACCTGGCGCAGCTCGCCCAGGGCGCGCCGGGAATGGACGACAAGGCGATCCGCCGCCTCGAGGGCATCATCAACTCGATGACGCGCGAAGAGCGGGCGCGGCCCGACCTCATCAAGGCCTCGCGCAAGCGCCGCATCGCGGCGGGGGCCGGCGTGACCGTGCAGGAAGTGAACCGCCTGTTGAACCAGTTCGAGCAGGCGCAGAAGATGATGAAGATGATGTCATCAAAGGGCGGCATCGCCCAGATGATGCGCTCGATGAAGGGCATGTTCCCGGGAATGCGCTGAGGGGCGTCATCGCATTCCCAAGATGAGCGATACGACAAAAGCGGGACTGCGCGTCCCCGCCCTCGCGCCGTTCCGGGTCCGCAGTTTCCGCTTTCAGTGGCCCGCCGATCTCGCCACCTCGTGGGCGTTCGAGATGGAGACGCTGATCCTCGGCTGGTACGTGCTGGTCGAGACCCAGTCCGTGCTGATGCTGACGGTGTTTGCGTCGCTCCTTTACATCGGGACGCTGCTCGCGCCGATGTTCGGCGTGATGGGCGACCGGATCGGCCACCGCAACCTGCTTTGCGCCATGCGGGGCCTCTACGCGACGCAGGCGACGATACTCATGGCCGTCGCATTCCTCGGCATGGTCACGCCGGCAATCGTGCTCGTCATCACTGCGGTGATGGGCCTGGTGCGGCCTTCCGACATCGGGATGCGCGCGGCGCTCGTCGCCGAAACGATGCCGACCGACCGGCTGGTGGGGGCGATGAGCATCCAGCGCACGACGCAGGATTCCGCGCGGATCGCGGGAGCCCTGACCGGGGCGGGGCTGGTCGCGGTGCTCGGCATGGGACCGGCCTACATAGTGGTCGTGACCTTTTACGCGACCAGTGTCCTGCTGACTTTCAAAGCGGTGAACTCCCGGCCACTGCACCACGCGGCGCGGGACGTGGCGGACGCGTCACCACGTCCGTCACCCTGGCGCGATCTCAGGGAAGGGTTTGTCTACGTTTGGAACACGCCTCATCTGCTCGGGGCGATGTGCTTTGCCTTCCTGCTCAATCTGACGGCGTTCCCGCTGTTCACCGGGCTGCTGCCGTACGTGGCGAAGGAAGTTTATTCTTCCGACCAGACGACGCTCGGGTACATGGTGGCGGGCGCCTCCTTCGGTGCGCTACTCGGCTCGATGGTGCTGAGCCGCATCGGGCACGCGGTCCGGCCGGCGCGCATGGGGCTCGTCTTCGGCGCGGGCTGGTACGCCTTGCTCATCGTATTCGCGCACACGCCGCACCCCGTGGCCGGCATCGCGGTGCTGATCGTAACCGGGGTCGTGCAAAGCCTGGGCCTCATTCCGATGTCGGCGATGCTGCTGCGCCACTCGGACGTGCGCTACCGCGGCCGCGTCATGGGGATGCGGATGCTCGCGCTCTACGGCAACCTGCCCGGTCTTCTGATCTCCGCGCCGCTGATCGCCCGCATCGGCTTCCCCATGACCGCGACGCTCTATTGCGGGATCGGCCTTGCCTTCACCGCCGTCATCGCAATCCACTGGCGCGCGCACTTGTGGCAGCGCAATGCGCCGGCAAACATGCGCTAAACCGGACGCGCAGCGCCGGTTTAGCTCCGCGCGTTCGAACGGACGGAACAGCCGCCGTTCAACGCGCGGTGAACTCAGGTCAGGTTGAAGCGTCGTGAACGGATGAAGGCGCCGAAGCCGGCGCGCTCGGGCACCGAGTACTGGCGCGCCTTGTCCTCTGACCAGCCGTAGAACTCGGCGTCGGGATAGCGATCGGAATAGCGCTGCCTGCGGTAGGGCAGCAGGGCGTGCCGGCGCCGGTCGTAGGCGTCGATTTGCTCCCTCACTTTTGAGTCGTCGTAACGG
>DATICE010000226.1:0-16832 GCA_035456985.1 Burkholderiales bacterium
CCGGCGCGCCTGCGCATCCAGACCATCGACTCGCTGTGCGCCGCGCTGACGCGCCAGATGCCGATGCTCTCGCGCTTCGGCTCGCAGCCGGAGAGCATCGAGGACGCGCGGGCGCTCTACGTGGAGGCGGCGCGCGCGACGCTCGGGCTCATCGAGGGCGACGAAGCGGTCGCGCGGGACGTCGGGCGGCTGTTGACGCACCTCGACAACGACGTCGGGCGCATCGAAGGGCTGCTCGCGGAGATGCTCAGGCGCCGCGATCACTGGCTGCGCCACGTGCACGGCAAGGAGCGGGAAGCGCTCGAAGCCGCGCTCAAGAGCGAGCGGCGCAGCACACTCGAGCGCGCGCGCGGGCTGCTTCCGGCGGAAGCACGGGCGGAATGGGCGGCGATCGCCGGGTTTGCATTTGCCAGCTTCGAGCGCGGCGCATTCAAGGACAACATCGAGGATTGGGCCGAGCTCGCGCGCCTGTTCCTGACCGGGGAGGGTTACTGGTACACGCGCCTAACGAAAAACCAGGGGTTTCCCGCCGGAAAGCCGGCGCAGCCCTGGAAGGAGCGCGCGTACGCGCTCTTCGAGCAATTGCGGGGCCACGATGCCTTCCGCATCACGCTCACGGAGATGCGCGAGCTTCCGCCCGGCGAGTACCGCGATGACCAATGGGAGGTGCTGGGCGCGATCATGCGGCTGCTGCCGCGCGCGGCCGGGCAGCTGAAGCTCGTGTTCCAGGCGCGCGGGCAGGTCGATTTCACCGAGGTCGCGCAGGGCGCGCTGCTGGCCCTGGGCGGCACGGAATCGCCAAGCGATCTCGCGCTCGCACTCGATTACCGTATCCGGCATCTCCTCGTCGACGAATTTCAGGACACCTCGATCAGCCAGTACGAGCTGATCGCCAAGCTCACCACGGGCTGGGAACCGGGCGACGGCCGCACCGTGTTCGCGGTCGGCGATCCGATGCAGTCGATCTACCGCTTCCGCGAGGCCGAAGTCGGCCTTTTCCTGAAAGCGCGCGCCGCCGGCATCGGCGATCTGGCGCTGGAGGCGATCGGCCTCTCGGCCAATTTCCGCTCGCAGTCCGGCATCGTCAAGTGGGTGAACGATATCTTTCCCCGGGTCATGCCGGAGCGCGAGGACGTCGCCGCCGGATCGGTGCCGTACACGGCCTCGGTCGCAACGCTCGGCGCGCTGCCCGGCGCGGCGGTCACGGTGCATCCCTTCTTCAATGGAGACCACGCGGGGGAGGCGGGAAGGGTGGCCGAGCTCGTCGCGCACGCGCGGCGCGAGAATGCGGATGCGATCGTCGCCATCCTGGTGCGCAACCGCGGCCACCTGCGCGAGATCGTCCCGCGGCTGAAGGAAGCCGGCCTGCGTTTCCGCGCGATCGAAATCGAGCAGCTCGGCCACCGCCCGGTGGTGCAGGACCTGCTGGCGCTGACGCGCGCGCTCTCGCACCCCGCCGACCGCCTCGCCTGGCTCGCAGCGCTGCGCGCGCCGTGGTGCGGGTTGACACTCGCGGATCTGGACGCGCTGGCAGAGGGCGATGCAGGACGCACGGTGTGGGAGCTCATGAATGACGAGAGGCGCGTCGCGGCGCTCTCCCCCGACGGCGGCGAGCGGCTCGCGCGGGCGCGCGCCGTGCTGCAATCGTGTCTCGACGAGCGCTGCCGCGGCTCGTTGCGCGAGCGGGTCGCCGGCGCCTGGTTCGCGCTTTCCGGCCCGGCATGCGTGGAGGACGCGACCGACCTCGAAGATGCCGAGATTTATTTCGAGTATCTCGGCGACCACGAGGAAGCGGGCGAGATCGCAGACCGGGTGGCGTTCGAGGACGGGCTCGCCGAGCTCTACGCGCTGCCTGACGTGCAGGCCGACGAACGACTGCAGATCATGACCATCCACAAGGCGAAGGGTCTCGAGTTCGACACGGTGATCGTGCCGGGCCTCGGCCGCCCGCCGCGCGGCGAGGACGCGCGGCTCTTCCTTTGGATGGAGCAGCCGCAGGGGGTGAGGGGGCAGGCTTCTTTGCTCCTCGCCCCGATTCAGGAGGCAGGTGCAGACGAGGACCCGATATACAACTGGCTGCGGAAGCTCGACGCCGAGAAGGAGCGGTTCGAATCCGGGCGCCTGCTCTACGTCGCGGCCACGCGGGCGCGCGAACGCTTGCACCTGCTCGGGATGGTGCGCCTCGCGGCCGAAGACGACGGCACGCCGCAGGTGCGCGCACCGCACGCACGCACATTGCTCGCCCAGCTCTGGCCGATGGTGCAGGGCATCTTCGAGGTGGCCGCAACGCGGCTGGCGAATTCCCTGCACGCCCCCGAAGAAGAAGGTGCGGACGCAAACACAATTGATCAGTCGCTGCGCCGCATCGCCTCCGGATGGCATGCGCCGGCACCACCGCCGCGCGTTGCCTGGTCGCCGCCGCCGGAACCGGCGCGCGCCCGCGACGAGATCGAGTTCTCCTGGGTGGGCGAGGCCGCGCGCCGCGTCGGGAGCGTCGTGCACCGCTGGCTGCAGCGGATCGCCGATGACGGGCTTGCGGGGTGGGACACGAAGCGAGTGCGCGCGCTCAAGAAAGCGTTCGAGAACGAGCTCGTCGCGTGCGGGTTGTCGGCCGACGCCGTGACCGAAGGTGCCGCTCGTGTCGCAGCGATTCTCGAGCGCACGCTTGCCGACGAGCGCGGGCGGCAACTCCTCGGCGCCTATAAGGATGCGCAGTCCGAGCTACGGCTGACCGGCGCGGGAAAGAATGGCATCGTCAACATCGTCGTGGACCGCACCTTCGTCGATGCCGACGGCACGCGCTGGATCGTGGATTACAAGACTGGCACGCACGAAGGCGCGGACGTGGAGGCCTTTCTCGACCGCGAGCAGGAGCGCTACCGCGCGCAGCTCGAGCAGTACGCTGCGCTCATGAGCGGGATCGACAGCCGGCCGATCCGGCTCGGGCTCTATTTCCCGCTGCTCGGCGGCTGGCGCGATTGGGAATGGGACCCCAAATTGCGGACCTCTCCGCCGCGGACTAGTATGTAAAAGGGAAAACATGCGCCTGCTGCTCGTCGAAGACGATTCCATGATCGGGGAGGGCGTGCGCAAGGGCCTGCGCCAGGACGGATTCACCGTCGACTGGGTGCGGGAGGGCCCCGCCGCCGAACTCGCCGCCGCGAACGACGTCTACGATCTCATCGTGCTCGATCTCGGGCTGCCGCGAAAAGACGGGCTCGACGTGCTCGCCGCGCTGCGCCGCCAGGGCAACTCCGTCCCGGTGCTGATACTTACGGCGCGGGACGCGGTCGCGGACCGCATCAAGGGGCTCGACGCCGGGGCCGATGACTACGTGCTGAAGCCTTTCGACCTCGACGAGCTGGCGGCGCGCATCCGCGCGCTGCTCCGACGGCGCGCGGGCCGGGCGGACGCCGTCATTGAGCATGGGGAACTCACGCTCAATATGTCCACCCGCGAGGCGAGGCATCGCGGAAAGGAGGTCGCGCTCTCGGCGCGTGAGTTCGCGCTGCTCGAGGCGCTGCTGGAGCGGCCAGGGGCGATCCTCTCGCGCGCCCAGCTCGAGGAGCGCCTCTATGGCTGGGGCGAGGAGGTCGAGAGCAACACGGTCGAGGTTTACATCCACTCGCTGCGCAGGAAGCTCGGCGCCGATTTCATCAGGAACGTGCGCGGTGTCGGGTACCGCGTCGCGAAGCGGTGATGGGCTCGATCAAGCGTCAGCTGCTCTTGGGCCTGCTCGGGCTCGTGCTGGCCGCAGTGGGCCTCGGCGCGTGGGCGGTCTACCGGCAGGCGCGCGCGGAGCTCGACGAGCTGTTCGACTATCAGCTGCGCCAGATGGCGCTTTCGTTGCGCGACCAGGCGTTCGGGGAGGCCGCGGCGCCAACGCCGGCGCCCGAGGATTTTGATTTCGCGATCCAGGTGTGGAGTCAGGATGGCGTCCGACTCTACCTCTCCCGCCCGCAGGCGGTGCTGCCCGCGCGCGCGCGGCTCGGCTACGACACGGTGGAAACGGACGAGGGGGCGTGGCGGGTGTTCAGCCACGAGCAGCGCGGGCTCGTCTTCCAGGTCGCACAGCCGTTGCGCGTACGCGAGCAATTCGCCGCCGCCGCCGCGCTGCGCACGATTGCGCCGGTTCTCCTGCTGCTGCCCGCACTGGGCCTGCTCGTCTGGCTCACGGTCGGGCGGGGCCTGCGCCCGCTCGAGGTGGTCGCAGCGGAGGTCGAGGAGCGCACGCCATCGGCGCTGTCACCGGTCGCGGACCGGAACCTGCCGCGGGAGGTACGCCCGCTCGTCGGTGCGCTCAACGATCTGCTGCTCCGGCTCGGCTCGGCCCTCGAAGCCCAGCGCCGGTTCGTGGCCGATGCGGCACACGAGCTGAGGACGCCGCTCACAGCGCTCAGCCTCCAGGTGCAGCTTGCGGAGCGCGCGGCGGCCGGCGAAGAGCGTGCAGCGACGCTCGCAGCGGTGAAGGACGGCATTGCCCGCGCGACGCGTGTCGTGGAGCAACTGCTTACGCTCGCGCGCCAGGAGCCCGAGGCGGCGGCGCGGCCCGCGACGGACACCGATTTCGCGGACCTTGCGCGCCAGGTGATCGCGGAGCTCATGCCGCTCGCCGAGAGCAGGGCGATAGACCTCGGAATGGGGCGCGCGGAGCCGGCCCGCGTTATGGGCGATCGTGAAGGACTGCGGGCGCTGCTCGCGAACCTCGTGGACAACGCGGTGCGCTACACGCAGGAGCGGGGCCGGGTGGACGTCTCCACGTTCATGGCCGATGGCGAGGCCGTAATCGAGGTAACGGACAACGGGCCGGGCATTCCGGCCGAGGAGCGCGAGCGCGTATTCGATCGGTTCTACCGGCGCGCCGGCAGCGGCGCCTCCGGAAGCGGCCTCGGCCTCGCCATCGTGAAGGCGACTGCCGGGCGACACGGCGGGCGCGTCGCGCTCGCGGAGGCGCCCGGCGGGCAGGGCCTGACGGCCCGCGTCACGCTGCCGACCGGCGCGGTTGCGCCACCTGCCTGAGTTTCCGTTACCGCGTGCCTTAAGTCTCGTTTAAGGCGCGCTCTCTAGCATGCTCGTCACCCCGGGGGAAACCCCGCGGTCTGAACCTTCACGAAAGGAGACGATCATGCGTATCAAAGCGGTTACCGCAGCGCTTATCGCGGCGGGCGTCATTACAGCCGGCGCGGGCGCCATCAAGCTCTATCACCCCTCGGTCGCGCACGCGCGCACCGACTCCACCGTGGCCGCGGTGCAGGAGGCAGCCCCGTTGCCGTACGCCCTGCGGGCGATGCCCGACTTCGCGGCCCTCGCCGAGCGCCACGGACCGGCAGTCGTCAACATCAGCGTAACGCGTGCGACCCTGGCGGGCGCCGACGCGCAGGCGATGCCCCGGTTCGGACCCGACAGCCCGTTCTACGATTTCTTCCGCCGCTTCCAGATCCCGGTTCCGCAGGGCGAAATGCCGCTGCACGGCGTCGGCTCCGGCGTCATCGTGAGCCCGGACGGACTGGTCCTCACCAACGCGCACGTGGTGGCGGAAGCTTCCGAAGTGACCGTCAAACTGACTGACAAGCGCGAGTTCAAGGCGAAGATCGTGGGCGCCGACCCGCAGACCGATATCGCGGTGCTCCGGATCGATGCCAAGGACCTGCCCGTCGCGCGGCTCGGCGATGCGAAGTCGGTGCGGGTCGGGGAGTGGGTCGTTGCAATCGGCTCGCCCTACGGGTTCGAGAACACCGTCACGGCGGGCATCGTGAGCGCGACCGCACGGGCGCTGCCGGACGGCACTTACGTGCCATTTATCCAGACCGACGTCGCCGTGAATCCCGGCAACTCCGGCGGCCCGCTCTTCAACCTCAAGGGCGAGGTGATCGGCATCAACGCCCAGATCTACAGCGGCACCGGCGGCTACCAGGGGCTCTCGTTCGCGATTCCGGTCGATGTCGCTGCCAAAGTCATGGACCAGCTCGTGCAGCACGGCAAGGTCACGCGCGGCCGCATCGGTGTGACGATCCAGGAACTTACCCAGCCTCTCGCCGAGTCGTTCGGGCTGAAGAAGCCCGCTGGCGCGCTGGTAAGCGCGGTCGATAAGGACGGGCCTGCGGCGAGGGCGGGCATCGAGACTGGCGACGTGATCCTCAAGGTGGACGGCAGCGAGATCAGGAGTTCGAACGAGCTGCCGCCCGCGATCGCGGATATCCGGCCCGGATCGACCGTGAAACTCGAGGTATGGCGCAAGGGCGCCACGCGCGAGATGACCGTTAGGGCCGGAGAGCTGCAGGCGGCAAAGTCGGCTCAGTCTCCGGCGGCCGGGAAGCCGCAGGGCCGCCTGGGCGTCGCGGTGCGCGGGCTCACGCCTGAGGAGCGGAAACAGGCCGGCGTTGAAGCGGGCGTGCTGGTCGAAAACGCCGGCGGCGCCGCAGCCAGGGCCGGGGTGCGGCCGGGCGACATCATCCTGTCGGTAAACAACGCGCCGGTGAAGGACGTCGAGCAGCTGCGGGACAGGATCACGAGGGCCGGCAAGACCGCCGCGCTCCTGCTGCAGCGTGACGACGCGAGGATTTTCGTCCCGGTCGAGCTCGGCTGAGCAGGACGGAAATAGTCGATCGCCATTAACCATCGACAAAGGACCTCCACCATGTTGACCCAAACTGCATTTGGCATTGTGCTCGTCACCGCCGCTCTCGCGGCTGCGGCTCCCGCTGCGGCCACCACCGGGACGGCGACGGCGAGCGAATACGCCGTCACCTATCTCGCGTCCGGCAAGAGCCGGGAAGACGGAGCCGCGATGCGGCATGTGGCCCGCTACTACCCCCTCGAGCTGGAGTTCGCGCGCATGACGACGGGCGGCCGGCAACCGGCCGACGTCGACGTCATGATCAAGGATCGCAGCGGCAGGCTGATGCTGCGAGCGAAGGTCGAGGGCGACCTGATGCTTGCGCAGCTTCCCGCCGGTGAGTACGCGGTGAGCGCCTCTTACAACGGCGTCGCGGTTCAGAAGAGCGTCGTCGTCGAGCAGGGCAGGCACCACAAGCTCGATTTCGCCTGGAAGAACTGATAGCCCGGTGCGGGCGGCGACGGCGGGCGCGCTCGAGCGCCCGCCGTTTTTTTGCTCGCGGCCGGACGCCGCTGCACCCCACTCACGCGCTCGGAGCGGTGCTCCAGGGCGCGATGGGCGCTTCGCCCTTGATGGTCGTGCGGTGCATGACGCGCCGCTGGGTGGTGTCCACCTCCGTGCGGTAGTGCATGCAGCAGCGGTTGTCCCAGAGCACGAGGTCGCCGGCGCGCCATTTGTGGGTCCAGGCGTACTTCGGCTGCGTCGCGTGCGCCCACAGCTCATCGAGGAGGCGCTCGCTTTCCTCGTTCGGGATGCCGATGATGTAATTCGACGGCCACACGCGCCGGCGCCCGAGGTAGAGCGCGCGCCTGCCGGTTACCGGGTGCACGCGCACGAGCGGATGCGTCGGGCCCTCGACTTCCTCGGGTTTCGTGGGAAGCTTCACGCCCGGGCGCAGCACGCCCGCGCTGTTGCGGCTCGAGTCGTGGACCTGGTACTTGCCCTCGATCGCGCGCTTGAGAGGTTCCGGCAGCTCCTCGTAGGCAAGGTACTGGTTGTTGAACGAGGTATCGCCGCCGCCGTTCGCCGGCACCTCCAGCGCGTAGAGCATGCTGCCCGCGGGCGGGACCGCCACGTAGGAATTGTCGGTGTGCCAGACCACCTCGTAGCTGCCGAGCCCGCCGTTGTCGAGCACCGGATTGCCGCTGGCATCGAGGTTGGAAATGATCGTGATGCTGGGGTGCCGCGACACCATATAGGAATCGTCCACGCCGTGCCCGGCGGCGAGATGGTATTTGCGCGCCGCCGAATCGTGCGGCGGGCCGAAGATGGCGGACGTTGCCAGCAGTTGCTGGTCGTCAAGGCTCTGGCCGCGGACGAGCAGCACCATGTGGTCCGCCCAGGCTTTTCGGAGCGCCGCTCTCAAGTCCTCGGGCACCGGCAGGGAGAAATCCACGCCCAGGATCTCGGCGCCGAGCGGCGCACCAGTCGGCGCGGCGCGGAAACCGGCAAGCGTGTTGGCGGTCGCGGGCCGCGCGCGCGTTGCGTCGCTATGCAAAGTGGTGCGCATGGTCGTTCCTCCTCGACCGCGAAATTCTGTGCCCCGTCGGGGGCAGCGTCAAGAAACGGTTCGCGCAAGGGATAGAATGACCCCCGTCATGAGCGAGCCCGAGGTCATCCTGCGATCGACTCCCGCGACGGTGAGCTGGGGCTGGATCGCGGCCGACCGGGAGCCGGTTGCGCGCGTGAAATCCGGGCAGATCGTGCGCATCGACACGGTGACGCACCAGGGACTCAACACCGGCCAGGATCCCGTTGCATTCTTTGGCGCTGCCGGCATCGCGCCGCGCGAGGTGCTGGCCGATGCCGTGGAGATCTTCCGCAGCGTGAAGCGCGGCGAGGGCGCCGGGCCGCACCTCCTCACCGGGCCGGTTTACGTCGAGGGCGCACGGCCGGGCGACATGCTCGAAGTGCGCGTACGCGAGGTCGCGATCCGCGTGCCGTACGGCGTGAACGCGACCGGCCCGGGCCGCGGGGCGGTGCCCGACCTGCTTGCGCAGGCAGCGCAGAAGGTGATCAGACTCGACCACGGGCGCGGCGTGGCGCTGTTTTCGAAGGACGTCGAAGTCCCACTTGCGCCGTTCATGGGGATCGTCGCAGTGGCGCCGCCGCCGCGGCTCAGGCGCGTCAGCACCAAGCCCCCCGGCGCCTTCGGCGGCAACCTCGACTTCAGGCACCTCGTCGCGGGCTCGACGCTCTACCTGCCGGTGTTCAACGACGGCGCGCTCCTCTACACCGGCGACGGCCACGCCTGCCAGGGTGACGGTGAGGTGGACGGCACAGCGATCGAGATTTCGCTGACGCCAACCGTGCAGCTCATCGTGCACGAAGGCGCCGGCAAGGACATGAAGTGGCCGCGCGCCGAGGATGCGGCGCACTACTACCCGATGGGGATGGGCGGGACGATCGATGAAGCGCTCCGGAACGCGATCCGCGAAGCAGTGGATTTTCTCGAGACGAGGGCGGAGCTGTCCGCAGCCGACGCCTATGCGCTCTGCAGTCTCGCCGTGGACTTCCGCATTGGCGAGGCGGTCAACGACGTGCTGATGGTCTACGGCGTCATTCCCAAGAGGCTTTTCAAGCAGGTTACTGGATATTGGTACCCGTAGGCGCGAAATACGCCGATTCCTCGGTGAGCCGCGCGCGCCACGGCAGCTCGTGCGTCTTCTCGTGCGGCGGCAGCGACACGCTCGCCGTGCCGACGATCGTGTCGCCGCGCACCTTGCCGCGGAAGACGTGCCGGACGAAGCCCACGTTCTCGATCGTCATCATCAGCGTGAACGAGATGTCCTCGCCGCGGAGCTTCACGTCCTGCAGCAGCTCGCGGCGGTTCCCCGCCCGCACCATGCCCTCGACGACCTGGAAGCGCTGCTCCTTGATCGCGGAGTAGGCGACCGGGCGTCCGTTCAACGAAAGCTCCCAGCTCCAGTTGCCTGCGACGCGCGCGGGCACGACCCACAGCGCCACCCGCTGCGGCTCGAGCTCTTCCTCGTCGGGCTTCCAGCTGCCCAGGTCCCACAGGTTGGTGATGATGCGCGTACCGGGCCGCGCCTGCGCCAGGATCACCGGCCGCAGCAGGAGCTGCATTTCCGGCCACAGCCACATCGAGATCACGGTCGCCCCGCGCAGGTCGGCGTCGAACGCGTTGCGGTGGAAGAACTGCACTCGGTCGGCGATCTCCTGCTCGCGCGCGGCGGCGTTCGACTCGAGGACGAGCTTCTCGTCGACGTCCACGCCCCAGCCGCGGAGCTTCTTGTTCATGCGCGCCGCGGTCAGCACGATGCGCCCGTCGCCCGAGCCGAGGTCCACCACGACGTCGTCGTCGCGCAGCTGCGCGAGCTTCAGCATGCGCTCGACGTTGTCCTGGTCGCTCGGCACGAAGGGCGAGAAGCGCTCCTGCCCGTGCGCGGCGGCGGCACCCATAATGAAGCACAACAGGAGGTTGAGGCAGATTTTCTTCATAAGCGTGAATTAGGACGTCAAGAGGTGATCAAGGACAGGCAAATGAAAACGGCGCCGCGAAGTTCGCAGCGCCGTTCGGACTTGGGAGGGCTCTCCTACAGTTCAACAGTCATTGGTTACCGGTCATTGTTTCGGTATGCCGATCTCCGCGATCAGCTTGGCATACTTGGGGACTTCGGACCTGACCAGCCCCGCCAGCTCCTCGGGCGTACTGGTCGCGGCATCCACACCGAGAGTGGCGAAGACCTTCTGGACTTCGGCGGTGCGCAGGATGCGCGTCAGCTCCTTGTTGAGCTGCGTCACGATCGGCTGCGGCACACCGGCCGGCCCGAAGATGCCCCACCAGCTGGTCATGTTGAATCCCGGCACGCCGGATTCCGAGACGGTGGGCAGGCCCGGAACCAGCGGCGTCGGCTTGGGTCCTGTCACCGCCAGCGCGCGCAGCCTGCCGGCCTGGACGTGCGGCAGCACGACCGCCATGTCGGAGAACACGCAGTCGATCTCCCCGGCGATCAATGCAGTGGTGATGAACGCCGACGCCTTGAAGGGCACATGCAGCATGTCGGTCTTGGTCATGCGCTTGTAGAGCTCCGCCGAAAGGTGCGAAATGCTTCCCGGCCCGCTCGAGCCGTATGTCACCTTCCCCTTCTGCGCCCTCACCAGCGCGTTGAACTCCCTGAACGTTTTTGCGGGGACGGACGGGTGCACCACGACGATCTGCGGCGCCGTCACGGCCAGCGTGACGGGCGTGAAGTCCTTGATGGAGTTGTAGGTGACCGCAGTGTAGATCTGGTTGTTGACGGCGATCGGGCCGACGTTGCCGACCAGCAGCGTATAGCCGTCGGCCGGAGATTTCGCGGCGATCCCCGCGCCGAGGCTGCCCGCGACGCCGGCGCGGTTGTCCATGATCACCGGCTGCTTCCACGCCTCCGAGAGTCTCTGCCCGAGCGTGCGTCCGATGATGTCGGAAGTGCCGCCCGGCGCGAATGGCACGACGACGCGGATCGGCTTGGAGGGGTAGGCCTGGGCGAATGCGCCGGCCACTGGCAGCGCAACGAGTGATACGGCCAGCGCAACGCTGGCGAGCGGTCTTCTCATGGCGGATCTCCTTCTTTTGCGGTTGACCGGCGGGGAGCCGGGGAGTTGGTTTTGTGCGGCTAGTCTAGCCCACTGGGAACGGAACGCAAACAGGGATCCCCGCCGTCAGGCATAGTCGCGGGTGACCGCGATCTCGGCCATCACTGCTTCTGGCGTGTGATGGCGCTGCGCTTCCGGAGTGTTCAGGCCCTCCAGCCATGCTCCAAGCTCACGCCCGTGCGCCACGACCGCGGCATTGAAGCTTAACCGCCGCGACTCGTAGCGCGAGAGCGCCGAGGGCACGTCGCCGCCCGACTCGCGCAGGCTGTCGGCGAGCGCCATCGCGTCGCCCGCGCCCTTGGTGACGCCCATGCCGACGTGCGGGCGTGCGACGAACGCGGCATCTCCCGCGAGCGCCACCCGCCCCAACGCCATGCGCGGCGACTCGACATCGTAGATCGGCTGAAAGAACGGCTGCCGCGTGAACCGCACGACCTCGGCGAGCTGCGGGGAAAGCAGATCGCGCGCCGCGTGGCGCAGCTCCGCGAGAACCTCGGGACGGATCAGCGGCGGCGGGATGGACATGTCGTGGCGCCTGCCGTTCACGTCGGTGCACAGCCGGGGAAGTCCGCGCGCCTCATCGGCGGGGCGGTACCAGACGAAGTTGAGGCAACGGCTGCCCGGGCGAGTGGAATTGGTGAAGCCCGCGACCGGGTAGCAGAGCATCATCTCGCGCGGCGGCAGGCAGAAGATGAACTTGTCGATCAGCTCTCGGTGAACCGCGAGGGTGAGAGCGGCTTCCTCGGCGAGGCCGCGCCAGCCGACGTAACCGGCGTAGTGCGGGCGTGCCGCGGGCGCGAGCTGGGCGCGCACGCTCGATCGCACGCCGTCGGCACCGACGAGCAGCTCGCCCCGCGCCGTCTCCCCGCCCGCAAAGTGCGCGGTGACGCCAAGGTCGTCCTGCGCGAGACGCACGAATGAAGCGCCGAATTGGTAGCGCTCGCGAGGAAACGCCTCCCGCAGCAACTGGTGCAGACGGCCCCACGTGGTGAAGATCTGCCGCACCGCCAGAGTCGCGATGGTCGCGCCATTGCGGTCGTGGGTGGCGCGGACAGGCACGTCCACCCCGTAGCTCTCGTCGAGCGGGATACCGATCCGGGCGAGGGCCTGGAACAGCTCGGGGTGGGAGATGATGCCGGCCCCGCGCCCGGTCAGTTCCTCGCTCGACTGCTCGAAGACCTCGACGTCCCAGCCGGCGCGCAACAGGAGATTCGCGGACAGCAGCCCGGCGAGCGAGCCGCCGATGACAAGGGCGCGCGGCATGCCTCGATGTGATGGGTGGCGGCGATGGGCGCGGGTTGCGTCCGCGGAAATTCTAGCACCCGCGGGCGACCGCCGCGGCCCGCTATTGACACCACCCCCGGGAAACGGGAATATCGCTCGAGAGCAACAATAATTTCTCCGAGCAACTTTTTTTCTGGAGGGGATCATGAAACGAGTCATATTTGCGGCGAGCGTGTTCGCGCTGGTTTTCGCACTCGGACCGGGCGGGTCGGCGGATGCGGCGACTTTCAGGCTGCGCATCGCGACCGGGCATCCGCCGGCGGTCGTCTACGCGGGCCAGATGAAGGACTACTTCCAGGTCGAGTTCAAGAAGCGCGTCGAGGCGAAGACGCAGCACAAAATCGAGTGGGTCGAGGGCTACGGCGGGTCGATCGTGAAAGTCTACGAAACGCTCGGCGGCGTGCGCGACGGCATCGTGGACATCGGCGGCTTCTGCTTCTGCTTCGAGCCGGCCAACCTGCCGATGCACGCGTTCCAGGTGATGCTGCCCTTCGGGCCCGTCGATCCCATCGACAGCCTGCGGACCGCGCAGGCCGTCTACGCGAAGGTGCCGTATCTCACGAACGTGTTCGAGGAGAAATTCAACCAGAAGCTGCTCGCCCGAATCACCGACGCGAGCTACAACCTCGGCACCAATTTCGAATGGAAATCGCTCACCGACGTCAAGGGCCGCAAGATCGCGGGCGCTGGGCTCAATCTCAATTGGCTGAAGTACGCCGGCGTGACTCCGGTGCAGAGCTCGCTCCCGGAGGCCTACACGAGCATGCAGACGCGGGTCTACGACGGCTGGATCATGTTCCCCAGCGCCTGGGTCAACCTCAAGCTCCACGAGGTAGGCCCGTACTACACGCTGATCGGTTTCGGCACCATCGTCTGGCACGGCCTCACGATCAATCTCAACACCTGGAAGCGCCTGCCCAAGGATGTGCAGGCCATCTTGCTCGAGACCGCAAAGGACTTCGAGGAGCAGGTGGGCAAGGTGAACCGCGCGCGCTACCAGAAGGACATCGACACGCTGCGCGGCCTGATCAAGGTGAACGAGATCTCTTCCGCGGTGCGCGCGGACTGGGCCAAGTCGCTCAAGGACTGGCCGGCTGCGTACGCCAAGGAGCTGGACGGCAAGGGCTTGCCGGCGACGCAGATCCTCAAGCTGACGCTGGACGCCGCCGAGAAGCAGGGGCACAAGTGGCCCTATCGCTACGAAATCAAGTAGCGAAAAAGTGATCGCGTCGGCCGGTGGCCGGAGGAGCGCCTCAGACAGGCGCCCCCGGGCCGGCTGACCGGCACGCGGGAGCGCGCGGCCCGCGGATTCCTTCTCCAGACGCATTTCATGCCATTCGTTCGCCACCTCATCCGGTTCAGCGACCAGTTGTCGAAGTTCCTGATGGTGATCTCCGCCGTCTGGGCCATGTGCCTGTCGATACTGATCGTGGCCGACATCCTCGGCAACAACCTGGTGGGGCACGCCATCCCCGGCGTGCGGGAGATCGTGATCAGCTCGATCGTCATGATCGTCTACCTGCAGCTGGGCTACGCCATCCGCAGCCATTCGATGCTGCGCGCCGACAGCCTCCTGCTCGTCATGCCGGGCGTATTACGGCGGATCGCCCTCGCCCTCGGCTACGCGCTTGGCCTCGTGCTTTTTCTGATGATCCTGCGGGGGACCATCAGCCCGAGCGTCCACGCCTGGACCACGTCCGAGTTCTGGGGAGAGGGGGCGTTGCGCGTGCCGGTGTGGCCCACCCGATTCATGATCCTCCTGGGCAGCGCGCTCGCCATCGTGAACTACGTCGTAGCTGCCCTGATCGACGTCCTCGGGCTGGAAGAAGGCGGGCGATCCCTCGACCCTGCGGACGAACGCCGCGGTTGAGCTGAGGGAGCCGGGGTACCGGAGTCGTGTTCGAAGTCAATATCGCGATCGTACTGCTCGTCAGCCTCATCATCATGGTGATGCTGGGCGTGCATATCGCCGTCGCCCTCGGCATGGCGAGCGCGCTGGGCGTCTACCTCGTCACCGGCAACTTCGGCGTCGTCGAGCGCATGCTGGCGAGCACGGCCTATGAAGCCCTGCGCGACTACGTCTTCGCCGTGATTCCGCTGTTCATGCTGATGGGGGAGTTCATCGCACGCTCGGGCGCGGTGACCGACATCTACAAGGGCATCAATCGCGGGCTCAGACGCATCCCGGGGCGTCTCGCGCTCGCGACCGTCCTCGGCAACGCGCTGTTCTCGCTCGTGACCGGTGTGAGCATCGCGTCCGCCGCGGCCTTCTCGCGCGTGTCCTATCCCGAGATGAAGCGCCACGGATACCAGCGGGCTTTCGCGCTCGGCAGCATCGCAGGCTCGTCCTGCCTCGGGATGCTGATTCCGCCGAGCGTGCTGATGATCGTGTGGGGGATCCTCACGGAGAAATCCATCGGGGCGCTGTTTCTCGCTGGGGTGATCCCCGGACTCATGGTGGCGGGTCTGTTCTGCGTCTACATACTCGGCGCGGCGATCCTCCGGCCCGAGCTGGTCGGCGCCGGGCGGGGTACTGCGGCCGCGGCGCCGGCGGCAAGCCCCGTGTCGGCCGGCTCGCCGCCCGTGGAGGCTCCGGAGGCTGTGGACCAGATGGCGCTGTGGACCAGCATCCTCGGCATCGTGCTTGTCGTCGTCACCGTGCTCGGGGGAATCTGGTTCGGCTTTTTCACGCCGACCGAGGGCGCGGGCGCGGGCGCCTTCATCGCTCTCGTGCTCGCTATCGTCAAGGGCCTGCGCTTTCGCGACATCATCGATTGCGTCCTCGCGGTGGGGCGGACCTCGGCGCCGATCCTCATCCTGCTGGTGATGGCATCGCTTTATTCGCGCACCCTGGCGATGACGGGCGTGACCAACGCGATACAGGACGCATTCCTCGGGGCGGGCCTCGGTCCAGCGATGGTTCTTCTCATCATGATCGGGATCTGGTTCGTGCTCGGCATGTTCATCGATTCCATCTCGATCATGCTGCTCACGGTCATCATCTTCGAGCCGATCGCGGTTTCGGTCGGCTTCGATTCGATTGCGTTCGCCGTGATCGGCGTCCTCGCGATCGAGGCGGGGCTCCTGACCCCGCCGTTCGGGCTCCTGGTCTACACCGTCAAGGCCGCGATCGACGACAAGGACATCTCCATCTGGACCATCTTCTGGAGCTCGACGCCGTACTGGGTGGTGCTCCTCCTTGCCGTTGTCCTCGTCGCGTTCTTCCCCGGCATCGCCACCTTTTTGCCCAAGCTCATGTTCTAGAGGCCCATGTAGAGCTTGTGGACGAGCTCGTTGTTTGAGAGCTCCTCACGCGAGTCGCCCTCGTACTCGATCCGCCCGTGCACGATGACGTAGCCGCGGTCGGCGATGCGGATCGCCTGGTTGAAGTTCTGCTCCGCCATCAGCACCGTCAGCCGGTGGTGCTCCTTCAGCTCGCGGATCTTGTCCACGGTGTGTATCACCAGGATCGGGGCAAGGCCGACGGAGGGCTCGTCGATCAGGAGAATGCGCGGCGCCGTCATCAGCGCGCGGGCGAGCGTCAGCATCTGCTGCTCGCCGCCGCTCATGGAGCCGGCAAGCTGCCTGCGGCGCTGGGCGAGGACGGGGAAGGTCTCGAAGCAGAAGGCGAGGTTGCGGACGATCGCCGGGCGCGCGGCTGCGCGAAAGGCGCCGAGCAGCAGGTTTTCCTCGACGGTGAGCCCGGGAAAGAGCCGCCGCCCCTCGGGCACGAGCGCGATGCCGAGGTTCACGATCTCCTCGGGCGCCTGTCCGGCGAGATCGTGCTCGCGGCCGTCGATCGTGGCGGTGATGCGCCCCGCGGTCGGCTTCACGATGCCCATGACGCATTTCATGAGCGTGCTCTTGCCGTTGCCGTTGGTGCCGAGCAGCACGACCGTCTCGCCGTCGTCCACGTCCTCTCGCATCGTGCGGTCAGTCGATGACGGCCACCGCCTCGATCTCGATCAGCGCGCCCGGGATCGCGAGCCCGGCGACCTGGACGAGGGTGCTGGCGGGCGGGTTGGCGGGGAAGAATTCCTGGCGGACCTCGCCATACGGCTCGCGGTACCGGATGTCGGTCACGAACACCGTGATCTTCACGACGTCCCGCAAGGTGGCACCGCCGCCTTTCAGGATGCGCTCCATGTTGTGGAAGACCTGCCGCGTCTGCGCGGCGATGTCGTTCGGCCCGACGAGCTTGCCTGCCTTGTCGAGCGCGAGCTGCCCGGCGACGTACACGGTGTTGCCGACGCGCCAGCCATGCGTGTAGCGGGGCCGAGGATCCGCCATGTCGACGGGTTGGATCGCGGTTCGCGCCATTGCGCTCTCCTCC
>DATICE010000227.1:0-22503 GCA_035456985.1 Burkholderiales bacterium
AGCCGATGAGCCAGGGCACGCCCTTCGCGAACGTCCTGTTCACGGCGCGAAAGCGGACATAAAATTCCACCGTGCAGCCGCTAGCGATCAGCCACTACTCGGTCGTGAACTGCCTGGGGGCGGGGGCGCAGGCGGTCACCGCGGCGATCCGCGAGCGGCGCTCGGGGCTCACGCCCTGCGACTTCGAGACCGTCGCGCTCGAGACCTGGATCGGGCGCGTTGCGGGCCTGGAGCAGGTGCGCATCCGCTCCGATCTCGCCGTCTACGACTGCCGCAACAACCGGCTCGCGCAGCTTGGACTCGACACCGACGGCTTCGCGAAAGCGGTCGCCGCCGCCCGCGAGCGCTACGGCGCCGCGCGCATCGGCGTTTTCGTGGGCACGAGCACTTCCGGCATCCTCGAGACCGAACTCGCCTACCGCCGGCGCGACCCAAGCTCCGGCGCGCTGCCGCCGGGCTTCCGTTACGTCGAGTCCCACAATAGCTTCTCGCTCGCGGACTTCGTGCGGCGCTACCTGGCGCTGGAAGGGCCGGCCTGCGTCGTGTCCTCCGCGTGCTCCTCGACCGCAAAGGTGTTCGGTAACGCCGCGCGCATGATCGCCGCCGGCATCTGCGACGCCGCGGTGGTAGGAGGGGTGGATACGCTGTGCTTCACTACGCTGTACGGATTCCATTCCCTGGAGCTGACCGCGCGCGGACCGTGCCGTCCGTTCGACGCGGAGCGCGACGGTATCTCGATCGGCGAAGGCGCGGGATTCGCCCTGCTCGAGCGAAAGCCCGCAGCCGCGGAAGCGGCGGTGACGATGCTCGGCATCGGCGAGAGCAGCGACGCCTACCACATGTCCACCCCGCATCCGGAAGGGCTGGGCGCGAAGCTCGCCATGACGCGCGCGCTCGAGTCCGCCGGGCTCGGCCCCTCCGACGTCGACTACGTGAACCTCCACGGCACCGGCACCCGCAGCAACGACGCGGCCGAGGACCGCGCGGTGTCGGATCTCTTCGACGCGGTGACGCCGTGCAGCTCGACCAAGGGCGCGACCGGGCATCTGCTCGGCGCCGCCGGCATCACGGAGGCGCTCATCTGCATCCTCGCGATCGGGCACGACATCATGCCCGGCAGCGCGAACACCCGCGTTGTCGACCCCGCGCTCAGGTGCAACTACCTCGTCTCGAACCGCGAAGGCCGGGTGCGCCGGGCGCTCAGCAATTCCTTCGGCTTCGGCGGCAGCAACTGCAGTCTCGTGCTTGGAGCCGCGGCATGATGCGCGCGTTCGTCGAGGGCGTGGGGCTCATCGGGCCCGGCCTGCAGAGCTGGGCGGCAGGACGGCGGGTGCTCGCGGGAGAGGCGCCCTACCGCCCCGCGCCCACTGCCGTCGCTGCGAGCGAGATGCTCCCCGCCGCCGAGCGGCGCCGCGCCGGCATGCCCGTAAAACTCGCGCTTGCCGCCGGGCTCGAAGCGATGGCCGGCGCGGAGCGCGATGCCGCGGAGGTGGCGACGGTGTTTGCGTCCTCGGGCGGGGACTGCGACAACGTGCATCTGATGTGCGAGGCGCTCGCCGCCCCCGAGCGCCAGGTTTCGCCGACGCGCTTTCACAACTCGGTGCACAACGCCGCGGCCGGCTACTGGAGCATCGCGACGCATTCGCGCGCGCCCTCGACGAGCCTGTGCTGCTACGACGCCAGCGCCGCGGCGGGCCTGCTCGATGCGGCGTCGCAGATTGCCGTCGACGGCGATCCGGTCGCGCTCATCGTCTACGATCACCCGTACCCGGAGCCGCTGAATGCGGTGCGCCCGCTGGGTGCGAGCTTCGGCGCGGCCCTCGTGCTCGCGCCGCGGATGAGCGCACGCGCCATCGCGGTCCTCGATGTTGCATTCGCGCCGCAGAAGGCCGCCGCGGCGCGCATGGACGACCCCGCGCTGGAAGCGCTGAGGGCGGGCGTGCCGGCGGCGCGGTGCCTGCCCCTGCTGGTGAGCCTTGCGCGCGGAACGCGCGAGACGCTCGTGCTGGAATATGTCGCGGGAACTCACCTGCGCGTCGTGGTCAGCCCATGCTCGTGAGTCGCCAGCAGATCGCGGGCCTGATTCCGCACAGCGGCGCCATGTGCCTGCTCGACGGTGTCCTGCAGTGGGATGCGCGCCGCATCGTCTGCGTGAGCAGCAGCCATCGGGCAGGCGACAATCCGCTACGCGCGGGGGAACAGCTGCCGGCGGTATGCGGCGTCGAATACGCGGCGCAGGCCATGGCCGTTCACGGCGGCCTCGCCGGGAAGGTGGGCGGCAAGCCGCGCGCGGGCTACCTGGCGAGCCTGAGGGACCTCGAATGCCGCAGGCGTCGCCTCGACGACCTCGCAGGCGAGCTCGTCGTCGAGGCCGAGCAGGTTGCGGGGAACGGCGTGCACGTGATCTATCGCTTCGAGCTGCGGGTTGGGGAGGTGGAGGTGATGAGCGGGCAAGCGCTGGTCGTGCTTGATGCCGCGGGAGCCGCGGCATGAAGCGCGCGCTGGTGACAGGCGGCAGCGGAGGCATCGGTGCGGCGATCTGCCGCAGGCTCGCGGCCGACGGCCTGCACGTCATCGTGCACGCCAACACCCGCTTGCAGGAGGCGCAGCGGCTCGCGGCCGAGATCGCCGCCGGCGGCGCGAGCGCACAGGCGGTGGCGTTCGATGTGGCCGACCGGGAACGGTCCGCGGCGGCCCTGAAGGACATGCTCGACGCGGGAGCGGTCCAGGTCGTCGTCAATAACGCCGGGATCCACGACGATGCGGTGATGCCCGCCATGAAGTCCGCGCAATGGTCGCGCGTCATCGACGTGTCCCTGAACGGATTTTTCAACGTGACGCAACCCTTGCTGCTGCCGATGATGGCGACGCGCTGGGGCCGCGTCATCAACATCACCTCCGTCGCGGGAATCACCGGCAACCGCGGCCAGGCCAATTACGCCGCGGCCAAGGCCGGCCTCCACGGCGCAACGAAGTCGCTCGCGATCGAGCTCGCGAGCCGCGGGATCACCGTCAACGCGGTCGCGCCGGGCATCATCGCAACGCCCATGAGCGAGGGCGTGTTTCCGAAGGAGAGGATCGAGCAGATGGTGCCGATGAAGCGCGCCGGCACGCCGGAGGAAGTGGCTGCGCTGGTGGGATTCCTCGCGTCCGAGCAGGCCGGCTACATCTCCGGACAGATCATTTCCATCAACGGCGGGATGATCTGACGGTCGCTCAGCGGCCGGCGAGGCGGCGCGCGAGCAGCAAGGGCAGACGCACCAGCCCTTCCAGCATCAGCCGGGCGTGCATCCAGGTGAGAATGACGTTGTCGCGCAGGTAGCGGAAGTGCGAGACGCCGCCCTCATCGGGGCGGAAATACCGGACCGGCGCCGCCAGGTTGATCGGGCGCACCCCGCGCCAGCACAGGCGAATGGCGGCCTCGGCATCGAAGTCGAAGCGGCGCATCCACGGCTGCCGCTCCATGATCTCGCGCAGCGGCGCGATGGGGTAGACGCGGAACCCGTAGAGAGTATCCCCGATTCCCGCCCCCAGAGTTTCCAGCTCCGCGCACCAGTTGGAGAGCTTGCGCCCGTGCACGCGCACCCGCGGCGCCCTGGCGTCGAACACCGGCCGCCCGAGGATGAACGCGTCCGGATTGGCCGCGGACGCCGCCATGAATTCGCGGATTTTGTCCGTGGGATGCTGCCCGTCCGCGTCCATCGTCATGGCGTGGGTATAGCCCGCCGCTTCCGCTTGTCGCAGGCCATGCAGGATCGCGGCGCCCTTGCCCTGATTGCGCGGCAAGGCCAGCACCCGGATCTGGGAATCGTCGCGCGCCAGCGCCCGCAGCGCCTCCAGGGTGCCGTCGGTGCTGCCGTCCACCACGACCCACACCGGCTGCCAGATGTGCCTTGCGTCCCACACGGTCTGCAGAACCCTGCCGCCGGTGTTGTAGCTCGGAATGAGGATGAGATGCGTGCGCGACGGGGCGCTCATGAAGCGGGCTCCGAGGTGGCCGTTTCAGTGGCGCGCTCGCGTCTCGCCTGGGCGCGTTTTCTCCACGCCGTCCAGCTTGCCTGCAGGTCGCCGGCGCTGAAGACGTAATACAGGGCTTTCAGCGCGAGCAGCCTCAGCGCGAGCCGCGCACGGAGAACGGTGTTCCCTGCCAGCACCGACAGCAGCGCATCGCGCAGCTGGAACCGGTTGTTCGGGTTCATGAAGATGTTGCGCAGGCCGGGCGCCATGATGCGGTAAATGAACCAGGAGAAGACCCGCAGACCGCGGCGCGCGTCCGCGTCGTAGGCACTCAATGCGCGCCGCGCGCGCCGCGGATGGTCGAGACAGGTTTCGACGGCGTCGGCTCCGGCGAAGGCGCCGTGCATCGCCAGGAAGACGCCGGTCGAGAAGATCGGATCGATGAATGCAAACGCGTCGCCCAGCAGGATGTAGTTCGCACCCGAGGCGCGGCCGGCGCTGTACGAGTAGTTGCCGGTGGCGGTCACGGGCGAGATCAGCCTGGCGTGGCGCAGCCGCCGGGTTAGCGCCGGGCACAGCGCGATCGTGTCGAGCAGGAACTGTTGGGGCGTGGTGGTGCGCGATTTCATGTAATGGGGCCAGCACACCGCTCCGACGCTGGTGGCCCCGTCGGCGAGCGGGATGGACCAGAACCAGCCGTGGTCGAACCAGAAGATAGTGATGTTGCCCTCCGCGCGGCCGGGCAGCCGCTCCGCTCCGGAGAAATGCCCGTAGATGGCCGCGCTGTTGTGCTTGCGGCTGCGCGTCTTCAAGCCGAGACGGCTGGCGAGAAACGTGTCGCGGCCGGACGCATCCACCACGAATCTTGCCTGCCACGTGCGCTCGTGGCCGCTTTCCTCCCGCGCGGCGACGTCCGCGCCGCCGGGCCGGAATTCAACCCCGGTCACGCGGCAGCCCTCGAGCGTCCGGGCGCCGTTGCGGGCCGCGTTGCGGAACAGGATCTGATCGAATTCCGAGCGCCGCACCTGGTAGGTGGAGGGGAACGAGTTGTCGAGCGCGTTGACGAACTCGAACATCACCGGCTTCTCGTGCCAGGGGGAGACGAACTCCGCGCCGAACTTCGGCATGCCGATGGCCTCGATCTCCCGGGCGACGCCGAGCCGCTCGAACAGGGGCATGTTGAAGGGCAGCAGCGATTCGCCGATATGGAAGCGCGGGTGGCGCGATTTCTCGAGGAGCACGACATCGCGACCGCGCTGCGCGAGGAGAGCGGAGATCGTCGATCCGGCGGGGCCGCCGCCGATCACGAGCACGTCACATCGGGTCTCGGTCATCGGGCCGGTGATGCGGGTCGTCCCGGTTCATTATAAAGAATCGGATGGTGACGGCCTCCGCCGGCCCGCCGGTCGCTCCTCCGGAACGAGCCAGTCCACTTTCACGCCGCCCACGCCGTCGGGTGACAGCGCCCGCCAGATCCAGTCGAGGAGGGGCCGCGCCTCGGCTTCGAATTTCCACGGCGGGTTGACCACCAGCATTCCGCAGCCCGGTATCGCCGTGCCCGCATCGCGGCTGCGCACCAGCAGCTCGAGCCGGAGGACCTTGCCGATGCCGGTTCTTTGCACGTCGCGATCGAAGCCGCGCATCGCTGCCGGCGCCATTAGCGGATACCAGACCGCAAACATCCCCGTGGACCAGCGCTGGTGCGCGGCCTTCAGCGCCTTCGCGATGCGCGCGAACTCTCCCGACCGGTCGAACGAGGAATCGAGCAGCACGAGCCCCCGCCGCTCCGGCGGCGGCAGGAAGGCCTTGAGCGCCTGGTAGCCGTCCATGAGATGCACCGCTACATGGTGCTCTCGCGCGACGACGGCTTCGAGCTCGGCGTAGTCCTTCCTGTTGAGCTCCACAAGCACGATGCGGTCGCCTGGCCGGCGCAGCTTCAGGGCGATGAGCGGCGAGCCGGGATAGAAGCGCAACCTGCCCTTCGGATTCTCGGACCGCACGGCGTCGAGGTAGGGCGCGAGTGCCGCGGGGATGTCCTTGCGGTCCCACAGCCTGCCGATGCCGTTCTCGAACTCGCGCGTCTTCCACGCCCACTCGTGCGCGAGGTCGTAGCGCCCGGTGCCGGCGTGCGTGTCGAGGTAGCAGTAGGGCGCTTCCTTCCCGGCGAGCGCTACGAGCAGCCGCGCGAGCAGCGCATGCTTGAAGACGTCGGCAAAGTTGCCGGCGTGGAAGAGATGCCGGTAGGCAAGCACTTAGAGTTTGTTGTACTTGGTGGCCTTGCCCCGCGCCTTGTCCACGGGATACTTCTTTGCGTTCAACGCGAGCTTCCTCTCGCACGCCGCCGCGAGGTCGATGCCGAGCTTGTCGCACAGCCGCACCAGGAACAGCAGCACGTCAGCGGCCTCCAGGGCCACTTCGGCGCGCGCCTCGCGCGGCAGCCGTGCCGCCTGCTCGAGGGTGAGCCACTGGAAATGCTCGAGCAGCTCGCCGGCCTCGCCCGCCAGCGCCATCGCGAGGTTCTTGGGGTTGTGAAACTGCTCCCAGTCGCGCTCGGCTGCGAATTCCGCGAGCCGCGCGCGCAGGCGTTCCAGGCTGTCGGTGGTCTTGGTCATGCGGCGGCCTTCCGTGTGATCCGGTCTGCGCATTCTACCGGGGGCTTAGAATGGCGGCCTCAGGAACTTCCAATGTCCATGCTGATCCACGCCACCATCACCGTGACGGGCGAGAAGGACGCACTCGCTTCGTGCGAGGCGCGGCTGCGCCGGCTGCTTTCGAGCCAGTTTCTCAAGGATGAGGTTGCCGAGCATCACGGGCCAACGGCGCTTTGCTACGACCTCAAGATCGAGGGCGGCATCCCGTTTCCGGCTTTTGCACAGGCATCGCAGGAATTTCCAGGGCTCGAGTTCACCGCAGAGTGGGTCAACGTGGCGGCCGGGGAGAAGGGCCGCGCCACGCTCGTCAACGGGCGCGTCACCGATCAGGCGTCCGAGCGGGTGGCAACGCTCGCCGGTGACGGGCACCCGGTTCACGTGGAGGTGGCCCCGGAGGGCAGGCTCGCGCTCGCGCTGACGCTCATTCGCGCGAGCCGGGACGAGTGGCGGGGCTACGCCGTGACCGCGACCCGGGACTCCCTCGTGCGCCTGGTGCGATCACCGGAGTCCGACGCGGTCGAACTTTACGCGACCGACGGCAGCGCCGAATGGGCGTTCGCCTGGCGCGGCGCGCTCGTGGCTCCGGCACTCACCCGCGAGGAACTCCGGCCCCCGCTCGCGATCGAGCCGGCGCAGTTTCAAGAGCTCGACCGGCTGGCCCGGGATTTCGTCGCCGGCTGGATCTGGTTCGCGGCCGAGGGGCGTGAGGAAGTCGCAGTCGAGCGCAGTCGCTACGCGCGCTACGGCTACGCAGTGTCCGCCGCCAACGTGCGCACTTCCAGGCTCCATCGTATGCGCGCCGATAGGGAAGAAGGAGCCCGGCTCGTCCACAGCACCCTCGGGCAGGACGATCTTTGGGCAAAAGACCTCATACTTGCGACCTGGGCCAGGCTCGATACAGCGTGACTGGTACTGCGTGACTGGTAGTGCGTGACTGGTGAGACGTAGTCGGCAGCGCTTTTTACACCCTCGCTACATCAGTCACGATTTATCAGTCACGCTTTATCAGTCACGCTCAGTCAAATCTGCGGCGGCGCCAGCGCCGCAGCATCAGGAAACCGCCGAGCATTCCGCCGAGATGGGCAAAGTGGGCGACGCCGGCCTGCGTGCCGGTGACGCCGAGGTAGAGCTCGATCGCGGCGTATACGACCACGAACACCCGCGCCGGCATCGGGATCGGCGGGAAGATCAACATGACGATGCGGTGCGGAAAGAACATGCCGTAGGCAAGGAGCAGGCCGAACACGCCGCCCGAGGCACCCACCGTGGGATAGGGCGGGCCCGAGGCCAGGGCCGACATCACCAGTTGGGCGATGGCCGCAGAAAGCACAGCGACGAGGTAGTAGATGAAATACCGCCGGGATCCCAATACCCGCTCGACCTCCGACCCGAACATGAAGAGCCCCAGCATATTGACGAAAAGATGCAGCCCGTTGCCGTGCAGGAAGCTGTAGGTCACCAGCTGCCACGGCAGGAATCCGGCGGGCTGCTCCGGGCCGGTGTAGGCGGGCGCGCCGAACGGCCACAGCGCAAACAGGATGATGAGCGAGTCGTCCGCGAAGCCCTGGACGATGAACACCGCGATGTTCGCGATGAGGAGCGCGCGCGTGACCGGTGGAAGAGCGGCGAACATGGCGGATCCGGCGAGTCAGGCAGACCCGCGACCGGCGTTGCGAGTGGGTCGCATCGCGGCCGATGATATCGCAAAACGGCTGCGCATCTTGTGCTTGGCCTTCGCTCCCGGCGGCGTCACTGCGTCCGCGCGGCGCCGGACGGGGCCCGGAGTCCCCGGGGCATAGTATGATGGACGCATCGTTGCTATTGCCGGGGAGACGGTAATCATGGCCGAGAGAAGCGAGCCGGTGCTGGACATACCCGCGGACGATTTCACGGCAGGCGTTGGCGCGGAGCTGGAGTATGCGGGCTTCTGGAGCCGGTTCGCGGCGCTGATCGTCGACAACGCGATCCTCACGATCCTCGGCATCGCACTGCTGATGGCCGCGGCATCCGTCGGTGATGAAGCCGCCGTGATGATCGCCAATCTGGCGCTTTTCCTCATTGCGCTTCTCTACTGGCCGCTGATGGAGTGCTCGGAGCGGCAGGCGACCCTCGGCAAGCAGCTGCTCGGCATCCAGGTGACCGATGCGAACGGCGCACGGCTCACCTTCGTGCGCTCGCTGTTGCGGAATCTCGCGAAGATCATCTCATCGCTGCCGTTCGGCCTGGGCTTCCTGCTCGCGGCGTTTACGGCGAGGAGGCAGGCCCTGCACGACCTCATCACGAAGTGCCTGGTCGTGCGGGCGGGACCGTCGAGCTTCGGGAAGGCGATTGTCGCCACCGTCCTCGCACTGCTGATCTTGATTGCGGGCGGCTATTACTATTTCACCGAGGTCTACATGCCTCAGCTCGCCGAGGGCATGGGCGGGCAGATGGGGAAAGGGATGAAGCAGGTGCAGAAAGGCGCTCCTGCCGCCAAGCCGGCGCCCGTACCGCCGCCGTTGGTGAAAGGGCCGTCGCCCGTTCCCCCGCCCGCGCCGGCGGCGCCCGACGCCCCGAAACCGATGACGCCGCAGGAGATCGCGGAATTCGAAAAGAAGATGGCCGACGCGAAGCGCGAGCCCGAGAAGGTCGCGGCCGCCCAGCCGCCGGCCCCGGCGGCTGCGACGGAACAGAAGCCCGCCGCGCCTGCGCCCGCCGCAACGGCGAAACCTGAGGCGAAGCCCGAGGCTACCGCGAAACCGAAACCGGAGGTGAAGCCAGCAGTCGTTGCAGCTGCGGAACCGAAGCCGAAGCCCAAACCGGAGCCCAAACCGGAGCCCAAAGCAGCGCCCAAACCGGAGCCGAAGCCGGCGGCGGAAGTCCCGACTCCGCTGGTGACCGAGCCGACTGCGACCGCGCGTCCCGCTGAGCCGCGCGCACCGGCGGTGCCCGACGTGACGGTTATCGCCCCGTTAACCGGGGTTGTGCGAACGCCCAAGTTCAATGACGTGATGACCGCCGTGATGTACCGGGATGTCCCGGCCGCCGCGGAGTTGCTCGAGCTGGGCTGGTGGGTCGACCGGCCGGACTCTAACCGGGTGACGCCGCTCATGGCCGCGGCCTGGCTCGGCGATTTTGCAATGACGCAACTGCTTCTCAAAGGCGGAGCAGACCCCACCCTGCGCAGCCCCTCCGCCTCGATGCTCGATTACGCGAACAGGGGCGGGGATCCTAAAGTTGTCGAGCTCCTGAAGCGGAGCGGCGCCCGCTAATCGAATCCCGATGAGCGGCGCGGCCCGCGTCCCCGGGAGCGGCTGGTATTACCTCGCGGGCGCCCTGGCGCTGGGCGGGGTTTTCGCCGCCGCCGGGATGGTCGCCCGGCTCGTCGCGACGTGGGAGGAGGGCATCCAGTTCGTCGCTCCGGGCCGCCATGCGGCTACGCTCAAGCCCGGGAATCACGTGGTGTGGAATGACCACCTCACGGTATTCGAGGGGCGGAGCTACCGTTCGTCCAAGCAGCTTCCCGACGGCGTGCAGTTCACGATAACCGGCAGCGGCGGCGCCGTGACCCTGCGGCGCGCGTCAGGCGCGAGCTACAAGGGCTTGAACACCGAGCGGGTCGCGGTCATGCAGTTCGATATCGCACAGCCGGGGCGCTACGAGATCGCGGTGCAGGGCGACTTTCCACCACGGGTATTTTCGGTGGGGCCGGACCACAGTGGCGCAGTGCTCTGGACGATCTTCGGCGCCATCGCGGCCCTCTTCGTAAGTTGGGGGGCGGGCATCGCGATCGCGGCCTGGGCTTTTATCCGGCGCGAGCAGGCGCGGGAGGCGGCGCCGCGCGCCGCACAGGCGACAGCCATGGCGGGCGACCCGCGCGAAACTGCGCTGAGGCAGCTCACCATGATCGTCTACGTGCTCCAGATCGCGAGCGTCGTCATCGGCGTCACGCTGATCGCGGCAGTGATTGTCAATTACCTCAAGCGCAGGGATGTCGAGGGCACGTGGCTCGAATCCCATTTCCGCTGGCAGATCCGCACCTTCTGGTGGAGCCTCCTGTGGTTCGGCGTGGGCCTCGCGCTGCTCGTTGTCATCGTCGGCATCTTCGTCCTGATGGCGGCTGCGATGTGGCTGCTCTATCGCGCGATCAAGGGCTGGCTCGAGCTCGAGGAGCGCAGGCCGATGTACGCGTGAGGCGGGGCTTGCGCATTCCGACGGGCATCCGCTATCGTGCCGGGGTGCCGAAGCCCAAATCGAAGACGGGAATGCGGAAGGGCCTCACCGCCTACGGTGACGAGGAATTCTCGCTCTTCCTGCGCAAGGCCTTCATCAAGGCGATGGGCTACTCCGACGACGCGCTCGAACGGCCGATCGTCGGCGTCACCAACACCTTCAGCGGCTTCAACGCCTGCCACCGCACTGTGCCCGAGCTGATCGAGGCGGTGAAGCGCGGCGTCATGCTTGCCGGCGGGCTGCCGGTCGAGTTCCCGACGATCACGCTCCACGAGTCGTTCGCGTACCCGACCAGCATGTATCTGCGCAACCTGATGGCGATGGACGCCGAGGAAATGATCCGCGCGCAACCGCTCGATGCGGTCGTGCTGATCGGGGGCTGCGACAAGACGGTGCCCGCGCTCCTGATGGGCGCGGCGAGCGCCAACGTGCCGGCGATCCTCATGGTGACCGGGCCGATGATCACGGGCGACCACAAGGGCGAGCGGCTCGGCGCGTGCACCGACTGCCGCCGCTACTGGGGAAAATTCCGCGCGGGCGATGTCGGCGAGCAGGAGATCAATGCAGTCAACGCCCAGCTCTGCCCCTCCGCCGGCACCTGCATGGTCATGGGCACGGCATCCACCATGGCGCTGTGCTCGGAAGCGCTCGGGATGATGCTGCCGGGCGGCGCGTGCATCCCGGCGGTGATGGCCGAGCGCCTGAGGAACGCCGAGGCGACCGGCGCGCGCGCGGTGGCGCTCGCTAAGGAGCGGCTCACGCCCGACCGGATCATGACGCCGGCGGCATTCGAGAACGCGCTCACAATGCTGCTCGCGATCGGCGGCTCGACCAACGGCATCGTGCATCTCGCGGCCGTTGCCGGGCGGCTCGGCATCGCGGTAGACCTCCAGGGTTTCGACCGCATGGGGCGCAAGACCCCGGTGCTCGTGGATCTCAAGCCCACCGGCCAGCATTACATGGAGGACCTCTACAAGGCGGGCGGCGCGGCGGCGATCCTGCGGGAGCTGAAGCCGCTGCTCCATCTCGATCAACTGACCGTGAGTGGCAGAACGCTGGGAGAGGACATCGCCGGCGCGCCGCCGCCGTTCCCGCAGAAGGTCGTGCGCCCGGTCAAGAGCCCGATCTTCAAGGAGGGCGGGATCGCGTTCCTGCGCGGCAATCTCGCTCCGGGAGGCGCCATCATCAAGCAATCGGCGATGGACCCGAAGCTCGCGCGTCACGAAGGCCGCGCGGTCGTGTTCGAATCGCTGGAGGACCTGGCGAACCGCATCGACGACCCGAAGCTCGATGTCGCGGCCGGCGACGTGCTGGTGCTGAAGAGCGCGGGACCCAAAGGCGCGCCCGGCATGCCGGAGGCGGGTTATATCCCGATCCCGAAGAAGCTCGCGCAGAAAGGCGTCAAGGACATGGTGCGCATCTCGGATGCGCGCATGAGCGGCACCGCGTTCGGCTCGATCGTGCTGCACGTGACTCCTGAGTCGGCGGCGGGCGGGCCGCTTGCGCTGGTGAGAAACGGCGATCGCATCCGGCTCGACGTACCGGCGCGGAAGCTCGAGCTGCTGGTCGGGAAAGCGGAGTTGGACACGCGCCGGAAGAAATGGAAGAAACCCGCCGCGCGCGCCGAAGACCGCCGCGGCTACCGCAAGCTCTTCCTCGAGTCGGTCACGCAGGCTGACCGCGGCTGCGATTTCGATTTCTGCGTGCCCGCGGCGACCGCGCGCGTGCCGCGCAGGACGTAATTCGATCGCGGATCTTGGCCGGCGCGCTCAGGCGACGAGCGGGTTGGTTACCGTCAGGTTGGGAAAGCGCCCGAGATCGCGGTCGGCCGACCACAATTCCGTTACGCCATGTTGCAGGCACAGGGCGGCGATGCGTGCGTCATGCACTTTCGGACCCGCGATCTTGCCGGCCAGCAGCAACGCGCGCAGCTGCGACCAATGGAGCTCCGATTCTGCGAGCAGCGCCAGGCTCGGCGATTCGAGCCATGCTTCAACCTGGTCGATCGCCGCGGCAAGCGGCGTGGGCGGGGAGAAGATCCTCGGGTGAGTGGCGATCGCCAGAAATTCGTGCAGACACGGCCAGGGAATCGCCCAGCTGTCGCGGCCTTCGGCCAGATGCACGAGCCGGGCGTAGGCGGCAGCATGCCACTCGGCATCCTCGCGATGCGCGTAGACGAGGATGTTGGTGTCGACGGCAATCAACCGCCGCGCCCTTCATAGGCGAGCTCCCTTAATCGCTCCCACCCGAGGGCCTTTGCCTCCGCGCTGAGGCCCCGTCCCTTGAAGGTCGCTTTGCGCATCCGGAATGCGCGGCCCCGCCTGCGCTGTGAAATGACCTGGCGCAAGCCCTGCTCGATCAGAGTCTTCACCGTCGTGCCCTCACGCGCAGCGACTGTCTTGGCCTCGTCGAGTAGGGCGTCGGAGATTTCAACTGTGGTCTTCATATGGGCGCCCATATCATACGTCATGGCTACCCATAAATTGTCTTCCCGGGATCGCCGCGCGTCAAGGGCGGGCGCCAAGGTTCGTGTGCCGCAGGCTACGCGGTGACGACTGACCTGGCGCGCCCGCTGTTCGTGGGCGGTAACGCCAACGGGCGCCCTGGACCCCGATTTCCCCCGGGGCGACTTCCGGGATTCTCAGGTCGATCGGGGCCTTTTCCCATCGCCGTCAGCCCGTTCGGAACGCGCCTTTACGGGACGCGCGTCTTTAGCTACTATCCGCGGACAAAATCAAGAAAAGCGGCCGGTTTCAGGACACTCCAGATGTGACCTTGCGGGAGCAGGCCTTGCCTGCTCGGAGGGAGGGTGCATCGGTGGGATCGCGTGGGTATCTCGCCCGCCCGGGGTACGGCTGTACCTTTCACTGCACTGAATCAATTCACTCGGCATGGCCGGGGAATGTCTTTGCCCGGGCGAGCGTCACCCGCGGTCTGCCTGGAACACCCCTTGGGCAATTCAAGTTGCTATTGCCGCAGTGGAACAAGCGCTAATGGCTCTAGCGAACAGCTGTTGGGGCCGGTGCTTCGCGGCGCTCATCGTGGCGGCTGCGATCGCGGCGCCGGCGGGCGCCGCCGAGCGTGCCAAGCCGTATCGCATCGGCGTCCTCAACGAAGCCTGGGCCGCGAATCACCCGACGGTCGATGGACTCCGCGCCGGGCTGCGGGAGATCGGGCTGGTAGAAGGGCGGGATGTCTCGCTCGATATCCGCTTCACGCACGGGAATCCAAAGGCTCTTGCTCCCGCCGCGGAAGCGCTTGTAAAGGTCGGCGTTGATCTGGTCTTCACCAGCGGCGAGGCCGCGACGCTGGCGGCAAAGCGGGCGGCGCCGAACTTGCCGATCGTATTCACTCTCATTGGCGACCCGGTTACGGCGGGCATCGTCGAGCAGATGCCGCGTCCGGGCGGCAACCTCACGGGGATCTCGAGCCTGTCCACCGACCTCGTGCCGAAGCGGCTCGAGCTTCTGAAGACGCTTTTCCCGGCGGTTCGGCGGGTGGTGTTCATCTACGATGCGACCGATCCGGCAGGCGCGGCCGAGCTGACGATGGGGCTTCTGGGCGCGGCCAAGCTCGGCATTGAAATCTTTGCGGTAGGTGTTGCAGATGCCCCGCACGTGACGGCCGTCCTCGGGACGCTTAAGCGAGGTGACGCTCTGCTCGCCCCCGATCAAGGAGGTTTCGATATCGGAGCGGCGATTCTCGAGAAGTCGCTCGCGGCCCGCGTTCCGGCCGTGTTTTCCTCGTCGCTCTGGATCGAGAACGGCGGGCTGGCGTCGTACGGGTCGGAGTACTACGCGCAAGGGGTGCAGGCGGCGCGCCTGGTTGCGAAAATCCTGCGGGGCGCGCGGCCCGGGGATCTTCCCGTGGAAGGTGCAGACAGGATTGAAATCGCGGTGAATCTCAAGACCGCGTCCAACCTGGGCCTGGCGGTGCCGAGGAAGATCCTGCTCCGGGCGGATAAGGTCCTGCGATGAGCCAGGCGCGCCCACGGGGGGGACTGTTCTGGAAGTACGTCGTCTTCCTGGTCGGTCTGGTAGGCGGCTTGCTGATCGCGAGCGGCCTCTTCGAGATGTACTTCTCCTACCAGGAAGCCAAGCGCGGGCTGGTCCGCCTCGAGCGCGAGAAAGCCCTTGCGGCGGCGCAGCGCATCGAGCATTTCGTCATTGAGATCGAGCGGCACTTGAAAGCGGCCACGCTCGCCTCCTCGCGGGAGTCGGCGGCGCTGCCATCTCCGCGCAGGGGGGTCGGGTTCCGCAGCGGCCTCGCCAGCACGCTCATCGAGCAGCGGGAGCTTGATTTCGTGCGGTTCCTGCGAAGCGTCCCCGCGGCGATGAGTGTCCGGCACCTCGACGTCTCGGGCAGGGAGCAGCTGCGGTTATCGCGCATCGAGCTCGACGCAATGGGCAGCGGCGAGGACTTTTCGAATACTCCCGCATTCTCGGTGGCGAAGTCGGGCAGGACCTACTTCGGCCCGGTGTATTTCCAGATGCAGTCTGAACCCTACATGAGCATAGCCGTGCCCTCGGGCGAGTACGCCGTGGAGGTGCTGGTTGCCGAAGTCAGCCTGAAAGCGATCTGGGACGTCGTTTCCCGCATCCGCGTCGGCCGGCTGGGTCACGCGTACGTGGTGGACTCGCGCGGATTCCTGATCGCGCACCCAGATGTGAGCCTCGTGCTCCGGAACCTCGACCTTTCCAGCCTCTCCCAGGTGCAGCAGGCCCGGGCGGGAGCCAAGGCGCCGGATGCCGACGAGGCCCGTGTCATGATCGGGCGCAGTCTGGACGGCGGGCAGGTGCTGGCGGCGCACGCGGTGATCGGCGCGCTGGGGTGGTTCGTGTTCGTGGAGCATCCGGTCGCCGAAGCGTTCGCGCCGCTGGAGGCAATGGTTCTCCGCGGCGGCCTCATCCTGGCCATTGGACTTGCGCTCGCCGTGCTGGCGAGCGTCATCCTCGCGCGTCGCATGGTCGCGCCCATCCGCGCGCTGCAGGCGGGTGCGGCCAAGATTGGCGCCGGGGAGCTCGGCCATCGCATCGAAGTGCGGACCGGCGACGAGCTTGAGACGCTCGGCGACGAATTCAACAAGACCGCGGGGAGGCTCCAGGAATCGTATTCCAGCCTGGAGCAGAAGGTGGAGGAGCGCACGCGCGAGCTGGCGCTCGCCAACGAGGAATTGCGCGCGCTGGGCGAGGTGGGGCACGCCGTCGCCTCGACTCTCGATCTGGATACCGTTCTCGAACGAATCGCCGCGGCCGCAGTAGAGCTGACCGGCGCCGATCAAGGGACGATATACGAGTATGACGAGCAGGCGAGGGAGTTCCTGCCGCGGGCGGCGCCCGGCATGGACGAGGAGCATGTTGCGCGCCTGCGGTCCACGCCGGTGCGCCTGGGAGAAGGCGCCGTCGGCCGCGCGGCGGTGAGCGGCCATTCCTGGGAGATTCCCGATGTGCTCGCGGAGACGGACTACGATGACCGGTTGCGCGAGATCGCGGCGCAAACCGGCTACCGCGCCATCCTCGCCGCGCCGATGATACGGGAGGGGCGCATCCTTGGCGGGCTGGTGATGAGACGCAAGGAGCCCGGCGCCTTCGGCGCGGCGCGGGTCGGCCTTCTGGAGGCCTTTGCCGCCCAGTCCACGCTCGCCCTGCAGAATGCGCGCCTGTTCCGGGAGATCGAGGCGAAGAGCCGCGAGCTCGAGCTGGCGAGCCATCACAAGTCGCAGTTCCTCGCCAACATGTCGCACGAGCTGCGCACACCGCTGAACGCCATCATCGGCGTGACCGAGATGCTGCAGGAGGATGCGCGAGATCTCAAGCGCGAGGACGAACTGGAGCCGCTCGATCGCGTGCTGCGCGCCGCGCGCCACCTGCTCGCACTGATCAACGATATTCTCGATCTTTCCAAGATCGAGGCCGGGAAGATGGAGCTCCACCTCGAATCGTTCGGGATCGCGCCGCTGGTCAAGGAGACCGTCAAGACGATCGAGCCCCTCGCTGTAAAAGGCGGCAACCAGATCGTGGTGAACTGCCCCGCCGACGTCGGGTCGATACGCGCGGACCAGACGCGCGTGCAGCAGGCGCTGCTCAACCTGCTCTCCAACGCGACCAAGTTCACGGAACGCGGCAAGATTACGGTCAACGTGCAGCGCTCGGGCGCGGGCGGCGCCGAGTGGATCACCATCGCCGTGGCGGACACGGGTATCGGCATGACGCCGGAGCAGTTGAGCCGGCTCTTCGAGGAGTTCGTCCAGGCGGACGCCTCGACCACACGCCGCTACGGGGGCACCGGGCTCGGGCTCGCCATCAGCCGCCGCTTCTGCCAGATGATGGGAGGCGATATTACGGTTACGAGCGAGGTCGGGCGCGGATCGACCTTCGTCATCGGCCTGCCCGCGGAAGTGGCCGCGGCGCAGCCCGTTCCGGTCGCGCGGCGCGCAGCGGCGGCGCCCGCGCCATCGGCGGCCGCCCCGGACGTGCTGGTCGTCGACGACGATGCCACCGTGCGCGAGATGGCCGACCGTTACCTGACGCGGGAAGGATTTTCGGTGGTCACGGCGGACGGTGGCAAGGAAGGACTGCGGCTCGCGCGCGAGCTGCATCCGGCCGCGGTCACGCTGGATGTGATCATGCCCGACGTCGACGGCTGGACGGTGCTTGCCGCCATCAAGGGCGATCCCGAACTGACGGACATCCAGGTCATCCTGATGACGATCGTGGACGAGAGAAACCGGGGCTATTCCCTCGGGGCGGCCGACTACATGGTGAAGCCGGTGGACCGGGAGCGGCTCGCCGCAATGCTTCGGAGGATTGTGAAACCCGGGGGCCGGCACGTGCTGGTGGTGGACGACGACGAGTTCGTGCGCCGTGGAATCTCGCAGGGCCTCGAAAGGGATGGCTGGAAGCCGAGCGAAGCCGAGAACGGCCGGGTCGGACTCGCCTGCCTGGCCGAAGCCATTCCCGACGCCATCGTGCTGGATCTCATGATGCCGGAGATGGACGGCTTCGAGTTTCTCGAGGAGCTGCGCCACAACGCCGAGTGGCGGGACATCCCGGTCGTCGTGGTGACCGCCAAGGACCTGACGGAGGAGGACCACCGCCGGTTGAACGGCGAAGTCGAGGGCGTGCTGCAGAAGGATGCGCCGACGCGCGACGCGATGTTGCGGGAGGTGAGTGCGACGCTCGCGCGGTGCCTCGAGCGCGACCGTGCGGGCAGGGCAGCCGGGACGCGCAGCTCAGCCTGATTTGGGACGGCTTGAATCGCTGAACACGCGGGACAACGAGAACGGAGGAGGCGCCGACATGACCAGAATACTCTGTGTCGAGGACAGCGACGACAATCTGTACATGCTGCACCGGCGGCTGAGCCGTGCCGGATTCGACGTCAAGGTTGCCAACAACGGCGCCGAGGGCGTCGAATGGGCGAAGACGCTGCTGCCCGATCTCATCGTGATGGATCTCAATCTTCCGGGCCTCAACGGCTGGGAGGCGACGCGCCGCCTGAAGAACCAGCCGGAAACGAAGCACATCCCCGTCATCGTGCTGACAGGGGAAACGTCGAAAAAGAGCCGCGAAGACGCGATTGCCGCCGGCTGCGACGACTTCCAGGTGAAGCCCATCGATTTCGGCGCGCTCGTCGAGAAAATCAATTCCTTCATCGGCGGGAGCGCGAAGCCGTGAGGATTCTTTACGTTGAGGACAACGAAGACAATATTTACGTGGTGAAAAACCGCTTCGCGCGCGTGGGCTATACCGTCCTGGTGGCAACCGATGGCGAGCAAGGCGTCGCCATGGCCGCAGCCGAGAAGCCTGATCTCATACTGATGGACTTGCGGCTTCCGGGCTTGGACGGGTGGGAGGCGACGAAGCGGATCAAGGCGCAGCCCGAGACCCGGCACATTCCGGTCATCGCGCTTACCGCGCACGCCATGATGGGCGACCGCGAGAAGGCGCTCGCGGCGGGCTGCGACGATTTCGACACGAAGCCGGTTGAGATGCCGCGGCTGCTCGAGAAGGTCCGGGCCTTGTTGCCGAAATGAGAGGCATCGTGAGTGCTGCCGACAGTGCACTGCTGATCGTCGACGACAACGAGGACAACCGTTATACCCTGACGAGGCGATTGCAGCGGGAAGGGTACGAGAATCTCACAACGGCGAACGACGGGAAGCAGGCGCTCGATTTACTGAAATCGAAACCGTTCGACCTCGTGCTCCTGGACGTCATGATGCCGGGCTTGACTGGCTACGAGGTCCTCGAGCGCATGCGCGCGGACAACCGACTGCGCCACGTGCCGGTCATCATGATCTCGGCCCTGGATGAAATCGACAGCGTGATCCGCTGCATCGAACTGGGCGCGGAGGACTACCTGTCCAAGCCGTTCAATCCTACGCTTCTGCGCGCGCGGGTTGGCGCGAGCCTCGAGAAGAAGCGCCTGCGCGACGAGGTCATCGATGCTCTTAACCAGGTCGAGAGTGAACTGAAGGCTGCGCGCCAGATCCAGTTGAGCATGGTGCCGACGGAGTTCCTCGTACCGACCCCGGACCGCCCGGTGGAGGTCTACGCCATGCTCGAGCCGGCGCGCAGGGTCGGCGGCGACCTCTACGACTTCTTCTGGGGCGAGGACGGGAGGATGTATTTCGTCGTGGCGGACGTGTCCGACAAGGGCGCGCCGGCGGCGCTCTTCATGGCGCGGACGAAGACTATGATCCGGCTCATTGCGACGCTCTACCGGCTGCCCGACGGCGCGCCGATGGAGCCGCACCGGATCATCCAGAAAGTAAACGAGGGGTTGAGCCTCGAGAATCAGGAAGGCATGTTCGTCACGGTGTTTCTTGGCATTCTCGATCCTGCCACCTCGACGCTGTCCTTCTCCAACGCCGGGCACAATCTGCCCTATCTCCTCAGGTCCGGGGACGGCGTGTCGGTCCTGGACGGGGCGCGGGGCAAGCCGCTCGGGATACGGCCGACTTTCACCTACCGGTCGGAATCGCGCCGGTTCGCGCCGGGCGACGGCCTGTTCGTCTACACCGACGGCATCACCGAGGCCCTCAACACGGCGAACGAGCTATTTTCCGAGGTGCGGCTCGAGGAGACGCTGCGCTCGCTTACCGCTGCATCCGCCAGCGAAATGGTCGCCGGGGTCCTGGGGCGCGTCCGGGATTTCGCCGCGAACGCTGTCCAGGCCGACGACATCGCCGCGATGGGGCTCCGTTTTATGAAGTGAACGGGAACGAGACGACCATTCGCAATCGCCGCGAGGAATTGACGCGCGTCGTAGAAGCAGTAAATCGGCTCGCGGCCGAGCATCATCTTATCGCGGAAGTGGTGAAAGACATGCAGGTCGCGCTCGACGAGGTTCTATCGAATATCGTTGACTACGGGTATGCTGACGACGCGGAGCACGAAATCCGAATCCGCTTGAGACTTCTCGATAACGTGCTCGAAGCGACGATCGAGGACGACGGAGTGCCGTTCAACCCGCTGGACCGCGGGGCGCCCGACACGCGCGCGCCGCTGCGGGAGCGCAGGATCGGGGGCGTCGGCCTGCATTTCGTGAAGAACCTGATGAGCGAGGTTCGCTACGACCGTGTCGGCAATCGCAACCGCCTCGTGCTCAGAAAGAAACTGACCGCTTGAGGAATTGCTGATGGACCTGAAAGAGGAGCAAGTCGGAAGCGTCACGGTCCTGCAGGTCAAGGGGCGTCTTGACAGCACGACCTCGCCGATGCTCGGCGAGCGACTGACCGCGATGCTGGGCGCCGCCAAGGCCCGCGTGCTGCTGGACTTCGGCCAGCTCGAATACATAAGCAGCGCGGGCTTCCGGGTTCTTCTGCAGGCAGCAAAGCGCGCTGAACAAAACGCATCGAAGCTGGTGCTCTGTGGTATTTCGGGCAAGGTGCGGCAGCTCTTCGACCTCGGCGGGTTTCTTGACCTCTTCTCCATTACAGCGACGCGCAACGATGGAATCGCGGCCGCCGGCTAGGAATTGCGGCCATGCGCAAGCCGCGCGGCGCCATCTACAGCGTGGCCGAGAGGCTGACCGCCGCGGTAGCCCGACCAACGAGGAAATCCTCGCGCGGGATGACGGTCAGCGCCGCCTTGCGGGATAACGGAAACCAGAAGTGTAGGCCGAGCCGTGAGGAAACCAGCGAACATCGTCTACGGCGTCGACGAGCGTCCCCCGCTCAGCGTCGCCGCACTTTCCGGCGCGCAGCACGTCGGACTGATGTCGATCAATCTGATCTACCCGGTCCTGATCGCGCGGGAGGCCGGGGTCTCGCCGGAAGCCGTGGCCCAGATCGTGAGCCTCTCGGTGCTGGTGCTCGCCCTGGGCGCGGTTTTACAGGCGCTGACCCGCGGCCCGATCGGCTCCGGCTTCCTTTGCCAGCCGGTACCCACGGCCGCGTACCTGCTTCCCTCATTGCTCGCCGCGCGCGAAGGCGGCCTCGCTCTCGTGTTCGGCATGACGATTGCCGCGGGTCTGTTCGAGGCCATGCTTGCACGCGGACTGCGGCATCTGCGGCCGTGGTTCCCGCCCGAGATCGCCGGACTGGTGATCCTGATGATTGGAATGACGACGGCGGCGGTCGGAGTGCGCACCTTGTTGGGTGTGGAGGCCCCCGCGCCGCTCGGCGCAACGCACGTCGTGGTGGCCATCGTGACGCTCGGAACCATGTTGGCCCTGAACGTGTGGACAAAAGGCGCGCTTCGCCTCTCCTGTGTCCTGATCGGCATGACCGTCGGTTATCTGGTGACGGCCTTGCTGGGCGGATTCAACGCGGCGGACACGGCCACGCTTGCTACAGGTCCATTGCTCGCGCTGCCCGGCTTCGAGCACGCGGGGTGGTCGTTCAGCTGGGGACTCTCCATTCCCTTCGCGGTGGCGGCACTGGCGGCGGCATTCAAGGCTACCGGAAACGTCATTACGTGCCAGAAGCTGAACGACGCGGACTGGAAACGGCCTGATATGGGGTCGATCAGCCGCGGCGTCCTTGCGGACGGACTGGCGACCATGTCCGCCGGAGTCATCGGCACGACGGGCGTGAATTCCGCCACCATGAACGTCGGCCTTGCGAATGCAACCGGTGTCCTGAGCCGGCACGTCGCCTACGCGGTGGCGGGCTTTCTGGTACTCCTCGCTTTCATGCCGAAGCTCGGCGCGCTGCTCAATCTCATGCCGCCGGCGGTCGCCGGATCCACGCTGCTCTTTGCGGCGTCGTTCATCATCGTGAACGGGTTCGAAATCATGACGTCCCGCCTCCTCGACGCACGCAAGACGTTCATGATCGGCCTGTCATTCATCGCGGCCCTGGCGGTTGATTTCTACCCGGCGGTCTTCAGGGGGCTCCCGGCCTCGATCGCGACCGTGATCGGCAGCTCGATCGTGCTCGGCACGCTCTGCGCGCTGTTCTTGAACCTGCTCTTCCGGATCGGAGTCCGGACGACGCGGTCGCTCGTCCTCGAGCCGGGCAACGTCGACGCGGTCGCGGTCGAGGGGTTCATGGAAGCGCAGGGCGCGGCGTGGGGCGCGCGGCGCGATGTGATCGACCGGGCGAGCTTCAACCTTATGCAATCGATCGAAACCATCGTCGAGGGCTGTAACCCCGAGGGAGCACTGACGATCGAAGCAAGCTTCGACGAATTCAACCTCGACGTTCGGGTCTCATATTCCGGACCGCCGCTTGAAC
>DATICE010000228.1:0-5306 GCA_035456985.1 Burkholderiales bacterium
CTGGCCCGCGGTGAGCTTGTCGATGCGCTCGGCGAGAAACCGGAAGTGGTCCTGCAACGTGAGGCTCGCCGGCCAGGTGGACTGCATCTTGAGGTTCTTTACCTGCTGCGCGCCGGCCGGGGCCGCAATGGCGAGGGCGGCTGCGAGCGCCGTCAGCGCGAACGCATGCTTGAGGGGGTGACCCATGGTTTTTTCTCCTCCTTGTGGGGTGCTCGGGAAAGGCGAAACGATGTTAGGAGCCTATCCCGGGCCTGTCAACGAAACGCCCTCCCGGTCCCTGCGGTAGCATACGGCTTCACCCGGAGATTGACCCATGACCGCTCCTAACAAGACAGCGCTCGTGACCGGCGCCGGCACCGGCGTCGGACGGGCAGTCGCGCTTGCGTTTCTGAAGGACGGCTACCGCGTCGCGCTGGCGGGGCGCCGCAAGGAGATGCTGGAGCAGACCGCCGCCCAGGCCGGCGCGGCCGCGAAGAACGCGCTCATCGTCCCCACCGACGTCGGCAAGCCGGATCAGGTCCTGGCGCTGTTCGCCAGGATCAAGGACAGCTTTGGACGCCTCGACGTCCTGTTCAACAACGCCGGCGGCAACGCGCCCGGGGTGCCGTTCGAGGACCTGCCGTTCGAGAAGTGGCAGTCAGTGGTGGATGTCAATCTGACCGGCATGTTCCTGTGCGCGCAGGCGGCCTTCCGCATGATGAAGGACCAGACCCCGCGCGGCGGGCGCATCATCAACAACGGCTCGATCTCGGCGCATACGCCGCGGCCGGGGTCCGCGCCCTACACCGCGACCAAGCACGGGGTAACCGGGCTCACCAAGACGATTTCGCTCGACGGGCGCAACTACGACATCGCATGCGGGCAGGTCGATATCGGCAACGCGATTTCGCCTATGACCGAACGCATGGCGCAGGGGGTGAAGCAGGCGAACGGCACGACGGCGCCCGAGCCGCGCATGGACCCCTTGCACGTCGGCAACGCAGTGGTATTCATGGCGAACCTGCCCCTCGACGTGAACGTGTTCACCATGACGATCATGGCGACCAAGATGCCCTTCGTTGGACGCGGTTGACGCCGCCAGCGGCGGCGAAGGGGGCTCCGGCGCCGGTTTCCGGCGCGCCCACCTTGATCTGCGTCAACAACCGCGGTACCGGGAAGTGCAAACTGACTTAGGGCGGCAGTTGCGCCGCTCCACCCAAGGAGGAAGCCCATGAAGCGAGACGACACTTCCGCTCGTTTCGCGGGACAGGAAGTCCCGCGCGGCACGCAACTGTTGCGTGATCCCCTGTTCAACAAAGGCAGCGCCTTCACCGAGCGGGAGCGCGATGCGCTCGGGCTGCGCGGACTGCTGCCACCGCACGTGCTCACCCAGGACGAGCAGGCGGAGCGCATTCTCGAGCATCTGCGCCGGCAGCCCGACGACCTCGAAAAATACGTTGCGTTGAGCGCGCTCCACGACCGCAACGAGTCGCTGTTCTTCCGCGTCGTATGCGACAACATCGACGAGATGCAGCCCCTCATCTACACGCCGACGGTGGGGCTCGCGTGCCAGCGGTTCGGGCACATCTACCAGCGCCCGCGGGGCCTCTTCATCGGCGCCAACGACCGTGGGCGCGTCGCCCAGGTCCTGAAAAACTGGCCGCACCGCGCGGGCATCATCGTCGTCTCGGACGGCGAGCGCATTCTCGGGCTGGGCGACCTCGGCGCGAACGGCATGGGGATCCCCATCGGCAAGCTCTCGCTCTACACCGCGTGCGCCGGCGTGCACCCCGCCCTGTGCCTGCCGGTGATCCTCGACGTCGGCACCAACAACGCGGAATTGCTGGGCGACCCGTTCTACGTCGGGCTGCGGCAGCGTCGCCTGCGCGGCGCCGGCTACGACGAGCTGGTCGAGGAATTCATCACCGCCGCGCAGGATGCGTTTCCGGGCGTGTTGATCCAGTTCGAGGATTTTGCCAACCACAACGCCTTCCGGCTGCTCAACAAGTACCGCGACCGCATCTGCACCTTCAATGACGACATCCAGGGCACGGCGGCCGTGGCGCTCGCCGGCCTCCTCTCGGCGCTGCGCATCACCGGGGGCAGCCTCACCGAGCAGAGGCTGCTGTTCCTCGGCGCGGGCGAAGCGGCGATCGGCATCGCCGATCTCGTGGTCTCGGCGATGGTTGCGCAGGGGCTCACCGCGCCGGCCGCGCGCGCGCGGCTCGGCATGGTGGATTCCCGCGGGTTGGTGGTGAAGAGCCGCAACGACCTCTCGGAAGAGAAGCGCCGCTACGCGCTGGACCACGCGCCGGCCGGCGATTTCCTGGCGGCGCTGAAAGCGCTCCGTCCGACCGCCATCATCGGGGTTGCGGCCGTCGGCGGGACCTTCACCCCCGAGGTGCTGCGCGAGATGGCGCGGTTGAACGAGCGGCCGATCGTCTTCGCGCTGTCCAACCCGACCTCGAAGTCGGAGTGCACGGCCGAGGAGGCCTACCGCCACACCTCCGGGCGCGCGCTCTTCGCCTGCGGCAGCCCGTTCGACCCGGTCACGATCGACGCCCGGACTTTCGTGCCGCGCCAGGGCAACAATTCCTATATCTTCCCCGGCGTGGGGCTCGGCGCGATCGCGAGCCGCACGCGGCGGGTCACCGACGAGATGTTCATGGCCGCGGCGCATACGCTCGCGCACTACGTCAGCGAGTCCGACCTCGAGCAGGGCAGCCTCTATCCGGCGCTGCCGCGCATTCGCGAGGTGTCGGCGCATATCGCCACCGCGGTGGCAAGCGTCGCCTACCGCCAAGGCCTGGCCGCCGAGCGCGAGCCGGACAACGTCGCAGCGCACGTTGCCTCGCAGATGTACGACCCCCACTACGCGAGCTACGTCTGAGCGCGGAGGCGCCCGCGCAGCAGGCGGGGATGTCTCTGCGGATACGGCGGCGCTATTCCAGGCCGGTGTAGTCGAACCGCATCGGCTCGATCCGGCCCGCCTCGATCTCGCGGATGCGCTCCGCGCCAACCGGATAGCCGAACTGTTCGTTGCGCATGTGGATGCGCTGCAGCAGGATTTTCCGGCTCATCGTCCCGATCTCGTCCCACTGTCCGCGGGTCAGCTTCTCGCGCGCGAGCCCGATGAAGCCGTTGCGCATGTGGCCGATCTCGTCCGTATAGACGTTCTCGCAGGCTGCGGCGATGCGGTCGTTGAGCTGCCCCGTCCCCTTCAACCGCATGCCGGTCGCGTATAACGTGCAATAGCCGCCCTCGGTGAAGCGCACGGCGAAGTAGCCGAGCCGGCCGCGCTTGGCGCGATAGGCGTAGCGCAGGCGCGCGAGCTCATCGTCAGCGGGCCAGCTCTTCACCTGCCGCGGGTCGAGCCTGCGGCCCGAGAGATGATCGTGGATGTCCGCGAACAGGCAGTAGTGGTGGAACTCGGCGCGCAGCCCGTCGATCACCTCCAGCACTTCGTGCCGGTCCACTCCACGATCGATCTTCGGGTACACCTTGCGCAGGTAGTCCACCGGCCCGAGAAAGAGGCCCTTCTTCTTGTCGCCGACGCCCGAGCCCCACAGCTCCTTGTAGCACTGGCGGGCGAGCCACGTGAGTTCGCTCTTGCGGTTACGGCGCGGGCTCTGGAAATACGTCCATGCCACTTCCGCCTCCCCCGCCCAGTAGGGCGCGGAGAGATCAACCAGGCGCCTGAGGTTCTCGTTGACGGCCACTTACCTCTCCGTCACCCGTCACTGGTCACTGGACCTTCATGCCGATGCTCTTGATGAGCGGTGCGAGCTCGGCGTATTCGTCGCGCTGGAGCTTTGCGAAGTGCTCCGGCGGTCCGAACCCCGGTTCTGCGCCCTGCTGCATGAACTTCTCGCGCGTGCCGGGCTCCTTCAACACGCTCACCGAATCCGTATTGATCCGGGTGACGAGCCGCTTCGGCACCCCCTGCGGCGCGATGAGGCCGAACCACGACACCGAGCGGTACTGGGGAAAGCCTGCCTCCGCGCTCGTCGGCACGTCGGGCAGCGCGGGGGCCCGCTTGGGCGAGCCGACCGCCAATGCGCGCAGCGATCCGGCCTTGAGCATTCCCACGATCGCCGGCAGGGGATAGACGTAGAACTGGATGGTGCCCGCGATGAGTGCGCTGCGGCTGTCGGCGCCGATCCGGAACGGCACGTGCACCACGTTGATCCCCGCCTTCGATACGAAGAGCGCGCCGGCGAGATGGGAGGAACTGCCCACGCCCGCCGAGCCGTAATTCATCGCGCCGGGCTTGGCCTTCGCGAGCGCGATGAGATCCGGGATCGTTTTTGCCTCGACGCCCTTGCCGAGCACGATCACATTGGGGTTCGAGCCGACGAAGGAGATCGCCGTGAAATCCGTAAGAGGATCGTACGGCTTCTTCTCGCGCAGCAGCGCGTTCGACAGGTGCGGCTGTCCGATCATGGTAACCGTGTAGCCGTCGGGCGCCGCCTGGCGCGTCAATTCGCTTCCGATCAGGCCGCCAGCACCCGGGCGGTTGTCGATGACGAGCTGCTGGCCCCACATTTCGCTCAAACGCTGTCCCACGATGCGCCCGAGCACGTCGCTCGCCGAGCCCGCCGTGAACGGCACGATCATGCGGATCGGCTTAACCGGCCACTTCTCCTGCGCAGCCGCGATGCCGGCCCCACCTGCAAGCGCGACGGCCAAGGTGACTCCAAATATGCGCTGCGATGTTGTCATGGCAACCCCCTGACCGTGTATATTACTTCATCGATTCGCGAGAATGGGGTCGCCCGTGAGCCCCAAGGCTCTGGAGATACTGTGCAGCCCGCGGGAGCACGCGCCGCTCCGGATTGTCAGCGAGTCCTCTCTCAACGGCGAGCCCGCCGAGTTCCTCTGCAACGGCGAGCACGGGATCAAGTTTCCGATCCGTGAGGGTATCCCCGTCTTCGTCGAGCCGCACGAGATCACCGGCATCAACAGCCGGTTTCGCAGGATCTACGACCGCTGCGCCCCCATCTACGACCTGCTGAGCAGGGTCGGGCTCTACATCCTGGGCGTTTCGGAGATCGAGTTGCGCCGGAATTTCATCGCGAGCCTCGAGATCAAGTCCGGCGACCGGGTGCTGTCGACCTCGGTCGGCACCGGCTCCGACCTCCCGTTCCTTCCGCGGGGCTGCGAGTTCTACGGCCTCGATCTTTCTCCGGAAATGCTGGCGATCTGCGAGCGAAAGATGCGCCGGTTGGGCGCGCCCGCCGAGCTCTTCCTCGGCCTCGCCGAGCACCTGCCGTTCAAGCCCGGGAGCTTCGACGTCGTCTACCAGATGGGGGGGATCAACTTCTTCA
>DATICE010000229.1:0-2229 GCA_035456985.1 Burkholderiales bacterium
GGAAGAATCCGGGATCTGGCGGCGGACATCGACCGCGGCCGCGCGGCGCGCTGGAGCAGCGGCAAGGAACCGGCCGACACGGTGTGGATGGGCGTAGCGGACGGCGCAGGCCGAATGGTGAGCATGATCCAGAGCCTCTACCACGAGTTCGGCTCCGGCGTCGTGCTGGAGGAGACCGGCATCACCTGGCAGAACCGCGGTTGCAGCTTCTCGCTCGATCCCGTTGCGCTGAACAGCCTCAAGCCCGGGCGCAAGCCGTTCCATACGCTCAATCCGGCGTTGGCAGCGATGCGCGACGGCCGCACCATCGTCTACGGCACGATGGGCGGCGACGGCCAGCCGCAGACCCAGGCGGCGGTATTCACGCGCGTCGCGTTGTTCGGCATGGACCCGCAGCAGGCGGTCGCCGCGCCCCGCTGGCTGCTCGGGCGCACTTGGGGGCAGTCGAGCGATTCCCTCAAGCTCGAATCGCGCTATTCGACCGGGGTGGTATCCGACCTCGCCCGGCGCGGCCACGTGATGGAAGTGCTCGGGGAATACGACGAGGTGATGGGCCACGCCGGTGCCATCATTCGCCACCCGAGCGGCGTGCTCGAAGGCGGGGCGGATCCACGTTCGGACGGTGCCGTGGCCGCCTACTGAGTCGCGCCGGGTGAAAGGCTATGGGTGACGCCCCGTGACTACGGCCTTTCTGGTCTCGATATTCGTGGTGGCCGTCGCCGAAATCGGTGACAAGACCCAGCTCCTCTCGCTGCTTCTCGCGGCGCGCTTCCGCAGGCCGGTTCCCATCATCGCGGGAATTGCCGTGGCGACGCTCGCCAACCATGCAGTCGCGGCGTGGGTCGGTGAACGGGTGCGGGCGCTTCTCGGGCCCGACGCGCTGCGATGGGCGGTCGGCCTCTCCATGATTGCGATCGCTGCGTGGGCGCTGCGACCCGACCGGCTCGACGAGCGTTACGGCCGGAAGGGGCGGTGGGGCGTGTTCGCGGTGACCTGCGTGCTGTTCTTTCTGGTCGAGATCGGCGACAAGACTCAGATCGCGACCGTAGTGCTCGCGGCGCAGTACCATGCGCTGGCGGCCGTGGTGCTGGGGACAACGGCCGGGATGCTGATTGCGAACGCGCCGGTCGTGGTGTTCTCCGACCGGCTCGTCGAGCGGGTCCCGATGAAGTGGGTGCGGCTCGCGGCCGCCGTCATGTTCGCCGCCCTCGGTGCGCTCGCGCTTGCCGGCGTCGGCGTTGCTTAGGGCTTACCCCCAATTGCAGTGGACGACCAAGTGACTGGTGCGCTGGTGGAATGAAGATTCCGATCCGCATTCGCATCCTGGGCTCGATGCTGAGCGCGTTCACGGCGGTGCTCTACGGCTGCGCGTCAACTGCTCCCGCAAATCTGGAGGCGCTGACCCTGCGCTCGAAGGTCTACACCGCGGCTCCGGTGACGCTCACGCGGGGGGAATTCCGCGCTCCGGCCGCGGCGGGCTCAGCATCCGCGGTCACCGTGAAGCTGAGCGACAAGCGGGCGTTCGGGACGCTAGACGGCAAGCAGGCCGGCGCGGTCATCGTCACCACCTCCCTGGGCGGCACGGGCACGTTCTACGAATTGGCGCTCCTCGGCCAAGCAGATAAGGATTGGGTGAATACCGATAGCGTGCTTCTTGGCGACCGGGTAAATCTCCATTCGGTGGCCATCGAGAAGGGTCAGATTGTCGTCGCCATGACCACCCACGGCCCCAAGGACCCGATGTGCTGCCCCACTGTGGAGGCGACGAAGCGCTGGTCGGTTCGAAATGATCGACTCGTGGCGGTCGCCGGGGCGACACCCGGACAGCCCTCGCTCACGGGAACGACCTGGCAGTGGGTGCAAACGCTCTACAACGACGACAAACGCACCGCGCCCGCCAGGCCCGAGAACTACACGGTGCAGTTTGAGGAAGGCGGCGGGATCAACGTCCGGGCCGACTGCAACATGAAAGGGGGCACGTACGCCGTGGACGGCAAGCGGCTGTCGATCGAGCTCAAGATCTCGACGATAGCCGCCTGCGAGCCGGGCTCGCTCAAAGGGCCGTTCGTGCGCGATCTCACCGCCGGCGCGATCCATTTCTTCCGCGACGGCGATCTCTACATCGACCTCAAGTACGACAGCGGGACGATGCGATTTCGCGCGCAGCGGTAGTACGGGATCCCCGGCCGTGGCCGTGTTTCCCGCCGTTCGCGAGCACTCGGAGGAGCG
>DATICE010000230.1:0-5340 GCA_035456985.1 Burkholderiales bacterium
GATCGCGGCGTTGCCCTCGTAGTTCACCTGGCCGCCCGGCGTCTGGACGATGGCCTCGACCAGCGACTGCGTATTGACGTTGAAAATGCGCACCGTGGTCTCGCCGTTCTTCGCCGGCACCATTCCCGCCTCGATCGCGAACGGCCCCACGGCGACCAGCATGTTGCCGCAGTTGGGCTTGGTGTCGACGATGCTTTCGTGGATCTGCACCTGTGCGAACAGGTAGTCGACGTCGGCGCCGGGATGCTTCGACTTGCTGATCATCGCCACCTTGCTCGTCACCGAGTGTGAGCCGCCGATGCCGTCGATCTGGATCTGGTGCGGCGAGCCCATGACCGCGAGCAGCACTGCGTCGCGCGTGGGCGTGTCCGAGGGCAGGTCGCTCGCGTGGAAGAAGGGCCCGCGCGAAGTGCCACCGCGCATGATCACACACGGGATCTTCGTCTGCATGATGGAATCTCCAATGACGCACACCGATTATAAGGCCAGAGGGGTGACTGATAAAACGTGACTGATAGGGCGTGACTGAAAAAGCGGGTTTTGGTCGGCACGCTCCACCAGTCACGCGTCACCAGTCACGCCGTATCAGAAAGCGTAGCGGCGGAGCCCTCCGTCCACCGGCATCACCGTGCCCGTGATATAGCGGGCGACAGGAGAGGCGAGAAAGACGGCGAGGCTCGCGAGCTCTTCGGGCTCCCCGTAACGCCCGACCGGAATGTCCCCGGCAGATTGCTTTGCGCGGAACTCCGGAGGGTACTTGCGGCGGATCTGCTCGCTCATGATCCGCCCCGGCGCGATGCAGTTGACCGTAATGCCGTGTTTTCCGACCTCCCGCGACAGTCCCTTCGACCAGGCGTGCACCGCCGCCTTGGCCGGAGTCGCGGCAATGAGCCTCTCGGGTTCGGACTTTCCTGAGATATTGATGACACGGCCCCAGCGGCGCTCGATCATGCCCGGGAGCGCCGCGTGCGTGAGCTGCCGCACCCGGACGAAGTTGAGCGTCATCGCCTCGAGCCACTTCGAATCCGGCGCATCAACCGGCAGCGGCGGCTGGCTGCCCCCAGCGGAATTCACCAGGATGTCAATATGACCGAGCTCCCGGCGCGCATCGGCCGCGATCCTCCCCGCGGCACCCTCCGGCATGACGTCGGCCTCGATGATGGCTGGAGAAGGCCCGCCGGCCGCAGCGATCTCCCGCGACAGTTCCTCGAGCAGGTTCCTGCGGCGTGCGACGACGCAAAGCCTCACGCCCTCGGCCGCGAGTCCCCGTGCGATCGCGCGGCCGATGCCCATGCTTGCGCCTGTCACCAAGGCCGTTTTACCACTCAGTTGCAGGTCCATGGCGATTACTCGTCAGTCGACGGCCGTCAATTTTTTATCCCCGTATCCAGGTCCACCAGGCGATCCAGAGCTTGCGCACCGGCGTAAGAGAAGTACGCCGCGACAGAACACGGCAACCGTCGCGCCGGATCTCGTCCAGCAGCGTCCGGTAGATCGCCGCCATGACGATGCCCGCGCGCTGGGCACGGCGGTCCACGGCCGGCAGCTTGGCGAACGCGTCACGGTAATAGCCCAGGGCCCGCTCGATCTGGAATTCGATCAGGCGGCGGAAATCGTCGGTCTCGCGCGACGCGGTGATGTCCGCGGCGCTGACGCCGTAGCGCACGATCTCGTCAAGCGGCAGGTAGATACGGTTGCGACGCGCGTCCTCGCCGACGTCGCGGATGATATTGGTGAGCTGGAACGCCATGCCGAGATCAGCCGCGTACTCCAGCGTGCGCCGGTCCTGATAACCGAAGATCTCAGCGGACAGCTCGCCCACGACTCCCGCCACGCGATGACAGTACTGGCGCAGCGCCTCGAAACTGGGATAGCGGTTGAAATCGAGATCCATTTGCATGCCATCGATGATCTCGGCAAGGCGCGGCTCTGCCAGGTTGAAGCGCGGCGCGATTTCGCCGAGAGCGCGCGCGACCGGGTGCTGCGGCGTGCCATGAAAGGCCGCTGCCAGCTCCTGCCGCCACCAGGCGAGGGTTGCGCGCGCGGTCGCCGGATCGCTACAGTCGTCCACCACGTCGTCCACCTCTCTGCAAAACGCGTAGAGCGCGGTGATCGCGCGCCGCCGATCCTCCGGCAGGAACAGGAAGCTGTAATAGAAGCTTGAGCCGCTTCCCGCTGCCTTCTGTTGGCAGTATTGATGTGGATCCATTGTCAGAGCGCACGCGCCAGGATCACCGGCCAGTCATGCCAATTCAGAACCGGCCGGTGACGATACATGTCGCAGCCGGCGCGCTCGAGCTTCTCGAGAATGCGCAGCCCGCCCTGGACGGTGGCGCGGATTTCGAGGCCGATGCGACCGGGAAGCGCGCGCCCCAGCGGCGCGCCTGCCTCCAGCATACCGCGCGCGCGATCGATCTGGTACTGGATGAGAGCGCGCCAGGCATCGTCGCACAGCCGCCCGGCGATGTGCTGCTCGGTCACTCCGGAGCGCCTCATTTCGTCCCGGGCCAGGTAGACGCGGCCCTTTGCGTAGTCGATTTCGACGTCCTGACAGAAATTCACGAGCTGCAGAGCGGAGCAGATCGAGTCCGACCATTCAAAGTTCCGGTCGCTCGTGCTGCGGAAAAGATGCAGCAGCAGTCGTCCCACCGGATTCGCCGAGCGCCTGCAGTAATCGAGCACCTCGGCGAAGTCGGCGTAACGCTTCCGGGTGACGTCCTGCGCAAAGGCGGACAGGAGGTCGGCAAATGCCGGCAGTGGAAGGTCGTGCTCGCGGATGACCGCGGCAAGGGCCGCGAACCAGGGAATGTCAGGAGCGGCGCCGCGCCCGATTCTGCGCAGTTGCTCGTGAAACCGCTCCAGCTGCTCGAGGCGGGCGGGCGCCGGGGCGTCACCCTCATCCGCAAGGTCGTCGGCTTCCCGCGCGAAGCGGTAAATCAGTGCGATGGGACGCCGAAATCGGGAGGGCAGAAGCAGCGACGCGACGGGGAAGTTTTCATAGTGGCCGATGCCCATTTGTTGCTGCGCAATATCCTTTATGGATCATATTATTGCGCGTCAACGTTAAGACAACTTGCAAGCTTTCGGCGCGCACGTGATTATATTACAATCGGAAGGTCGCGAAAGTGGCGGAATTGGTAGACGCACCAGATTTAGGTTCTGGCGCCGCAAGGCGTGGGGGTTCGAGTCCCTCCTTTCGCACCACGGGCGCTAGCGCGTGGTGCGAGCCGGCGGAAGGGCGCCCGTTTCGCTCTTCCTGATGCCGCCTTGCGGCGGGTCGCCCCGGCGCAAGCTGTCGAACGGGTCGTTCACGCAACGGAGATGCAGGCAAACTTGGAAACGTTAAGCGCGCTCGAGCGGAAATTGAGCGTATCGCTGCCCGCCACGGATATCGACCATGAGGTCGAGACCCGGTTGAAGCGGCTGTCGCGCACCGTTAAGATGCACGGCTTCCGGCCCGGCAAGGTGCCGCTGAAGGTGGTCGAGCAGCATTACGGCCCGCAAGTGCGGCAGGAGGTGCTGGGGGACGCGATGCAGCGCAGTTTCGGCGAGGCGGTGCGCCAGCAGAACCTGAGGGTTGCGGGCTATCCGAGGTTTGAGCTGACGCCCCGGACCGATGGCGCGGGGGAATTCCGCTACAGCGCCACGTTCGAGATCTACCCCGAGGTGACGGTCGGGGACATCTCGGGAGCGACCATCGGGCGCCCGGCGCTGGAGGTTGGCGACGCCGAGGTGGTCAAGACGATAGAAATCATGCGCAAGCAGCGCGTGCGCTACGAGGACGTCGAGCGCGCGGCGCAGACCGGCGACCGCGTCACGATCGATTTCCGCGGCACGCTCGATGGCGCGGACTTCCCCGGCTCGAGCGGCAGCGGCCAGCAGGCCGTGCTGGGGGAAGGGCGGCTGCTGCCGGATTTCGATGCCGGCATTGCAGGGATGAAGCCGGGCGAAACGAAGTCCTTCGACGTGCGTTTCCCGGGCGATTACCACGGCAGGGAAGTGGCGGGGAAGACCGCGCGCTTCGAAGTCACCGTGAGCCGCGTCGCGGAGCCGCGATTGCCCGAGGTGGACGCCGCCTTTGCGAAGAGCCTGGGCGTTGCGGGTGGGGACCTCTCCAGAATGCGCGCTGAGATCCGGGGCAATCTTGAGCGCGAGGTAAAGGCCAAGCTGAGGAACCGTTTGCGCGACGCAGTGATGCAGGCGCTTCTCGACGCAACTCGGATCGAGGCGCCGCGCTCTCTGGTGCAAATGGAGATCGAACGCCTGCAGGCGGGAGCCCGCCAGGAGCTCGCTGCGCGCGGCGTCAAGGTGACCCAGGATACGCCTTTGCCGGGCGATTTCTTCGAGCAGCAGGCCGCGCGCCGCGTGACGCTGGGGCTGATCCTCGGCGAGCTGGTGAAGCTGCACAACCTTCACCCGAAGCCCGAGCAGGTACGCAAGCTCGTGGAGGAGCAGGCCGAGAGCTACGAGCGCCCGGAGGAAGTCGTGAAATGGTTTTACGCCGCACCGGAGCGGCTGCGCGATCTTGAATCCGCGGCCGTGGAGGAAAACGTCGTGGCATGGGCGCTCGGTGTAGCCAGGGTGACGGACCAGAAGGTCGATTTTGACGAATTGATGGGGAAACAGTGATGGCGAGCTACAGCGAACCGAGGGGTCTCGGACTGATCCCGATGGTGATCGAGCAGAGCGGACGCGGCGAGCGCGCCTACGACATCTATTCGCGCCTGTTGAAGGAGCGCGTCGTGTTCCTGGTGGGGCCGGTGACCGAGACGACCGCCAACCTGATCGTGGCGCAGCTGCTGTTCCTCGAGTCGGAAAATCCGGACAAGGACATCTCGTTCTATATCAACTCTCCGGGGGGGTCGGTGTCCGACGGGCTGGCGATCTACGACACCATGCAGTTCGTCAAGCCCGCGGTCTCGACGCTCTGCATCGGGCAGGCGGCGAGCATGGGGGCGCTGCTGCTCGCAGCCGGCGCCAAGGGCAAGCGTTTCTGCCTGCCGAACTCGCGCGTGATGATTCACCAGCCGATGGGCGGCTTCCAGGGCCAGGCGTCCGACGTGGAGATCCACGCCCGCGAGATTCTCAATCGCAAGGCGAAGCTGAACGAGATCTTCGCGCGGCACACCGGGCAGGACCTGAAGACCGTGGAGCGCGATACCGACCGCGATAATTTCCTCAGCGCCGAGCAGGCGCAGGGCTACGGGATCGTCGACAAGGTCCTCGTGAGCAGAGCCGAAAGCGTAAAATGATGGCGCAATCTCGGGGATGATCCATGACTGAAAAGGCCGGCGGGGAAAAGCTGCTTTACTGCTCGTTCTGCGGGAAGAGCCAGCACGA
>DATICE010000231.1:0-3370 GCA_035456985.1 Burkholderiales bacterium
CGCCAACCTTTCCGCGACGGAGCGCGACGTGGCCGTGGACGACCTGATCGCGCTCGTCGCTGCCGTGGATGGCCTGCTTCAGATCCAGGCGGGCGCCGACGCGGAGTACTTCCTGAAGACCTGCGGGCGGTTGCTCACGCAGCAGGAGCAGGCGCGGGTGCGCGCGGGCGTGCTCAAGGCCTATCGCTGGCAGTACATCGTCTCGGGTGTCGAGGACTCGCGGTTCCAGGCGATCCTCGGCGACATGATCACGCCGGAGCAGGCCGGTCGCATCGGCAAGGCGCTGGCGCCGATCGTGAACTGACCGATACGGGAAGGGCCGGCGGTCCGTTCAAGCCCGCCGGCCCCGTTCCGCGAGAAAGCCCGCGAGAATGCGGGCGGTGTGGGATCGGGCGGAGTTTCTCGCCACCGCTTCGGGGGAGCCTTGCGCGACGATGCGGCCGCCGGCGTCGCCTCCTTCCGGCCCGAGATCGAGGACCCAGTCCGCTTCGGCGATCACGTCGAGGTTGTGCTCGACCACGACGACGGTGTTGCCCGTGTCCACCAGCCTGTGCAGCACGCGCAGGAGCTTTTCGACGTCGGCCATGTGCAGGCCGACGGTGGGTTCATCAAGAACATAAAGCGTGACGGCTGACGACGGACGGCTGATGGACGTGCCGTTGCGCACCTTGGCAAGCTCGGTCACCAGTTTGATGCGCTGGGCCTCGCCGCCGGAGAGCGTCGGGCTCTGCTGGCCGAGGGTGAGATAACCGAGACCGACTTCCTGCAGCAGGGTGAGCGCGTGATGAATCGACCCGTGCGCGGAGAAGAATTCCACCGCCTCGTCCACGCTCATCAGGAGCACCTCACCGATGCTTTTTTCCTTGAAGCGGACGGCGAGCGTCTCGGGGTTGAAGCGCGCGCCGCGGCACGACTCGCAGGTGACCTTCACGTCGGGCAGGAACGACATCTCGATCCGCTTCAGCCCCTGTCCCTCGCACGCCTCGCAGCGCCCGCCCGCGGTGTTGAACGAGAAGCGCGAGGCAGTGTAGCCGCGCATGCGCGCCTCCGGCGTTTCCGCGTACAACCCCCGTACCTGGTTCCAGAAGCCGACGTAAGTCGCGGGGCAGGAGCGCGGCGTCTTGCCGATCGGGGTCTGGTCCACCTCCAGCACACGAGCAATTTGGTCGGCGCCCGTGATGGAACGACAGCCGACCAAATTCAGGGATAAGGGATGAGGGATGAGGGATGACCCGGCTTCGCGTTTGCCGGACTTTCTTCCCGCCCTCCGCCTTCCGCCTTCATCCTTCCGCCGCCGCGGCCAGTCGCGCTGCTCCGCGACGAGGCGCCGCAGGTTGTCGTGGAGCACGTCGCGGGCGAGGGTGGATTTGCCCGAGCCGGATACGCCGGTCACCGCGATCAGCCGCCCGAGCGGCACGCGGATGGCGAGGTCTCTCAGATTGTGCAGGGAGGCGCCGGTTACGGTGACCGCGGAGGTAGAGGGGGTCACGGGACGCCGTGCGTGCAGGGGATGCTTGAGCGGCTGCGCCAGGAATCGCCCCGTGACCGAGGCGGGGGTGCGCATGAGCTCCTTTGCGGTGCCCACCGCGACAACCTCGCCGCCGCGGTTGCCCGCGCCGGGGCCGAGGTCCACCACGTGTTCCGCGCGGCGGATGGTGTCCTCGTCGTGCTCGACCACCACCAGCGTATTGCCCCTCGCTTCGAGCTTCACCAGCGTGTCGAGCAGGATGCGGTTGTCGCGCGGGTGCAGCCCGATGGTCGGCTCGTCGAGGATGTAGGCGACGCCGCGCAGGTTGGAGCCGAGCTGCGCCGCGAGCCGGATGCGCTGCGCTTCGCCGCCGGAGAGCGTGGGCGCGGCGCGGTCGAGCGCGAGGTAGGCGAGCCCCACTTCGCGCAGGAATGCGAGACGCGCGCGCAGCTCCGCCAGGATGTCGCGCGCAATCTCCCCCTGCCGTCCGTCCAGGCGCAGGTTCACGAAGAATTCCTCCATAGCCGATACCGGCATGCGGGACAGATCCGCGATGGAGTGGCCACGAAAGCGCACGGCGAGCGCTGTCGGATTCAGTCGTCGCCCCGCGCACGCGGGGCAAGGCGCGGCGTCGCCCTCGTACCACTCGTTCCACCAGATTTCCTCTCCGGTCTGCTGCTCGTCGAACCCGGAGATCCTCAAGCCGGTGCCGTAGCAGGTCGTGCACCAGCCGTGCCTGGAGTTATAGGAAAAGAGTCGCGGGTCGAGCTCGGGAAAGCTCGTGCCGCAGGAGGGACAGGCGCGCTTCACGGAGAACACCGTCTCGCTCATGCGTGCATCCGATGGGTCGCCGGATTCCATCGCGCGCGCGAGCGCTTCCAGGGGCGCGAGGACCTGAACCACGCCCTTGCCGTGATCGAGCGCGCGCTGGAGCGCTGCGCGCAACGCCGCCTCGTTGTCCGGAGCAGCGCGCACGTCGGCGACCGGCAGCTCGATCGTATGCTCCTGGAAACGCGAGAGCCGCGGCCAGTTGGCGGTGGGTATGAAGCCGCCGTCCACGCGCAAGTGGGTATGCCCCCTGCCGCGCGCCCAGCGTGCGAGGTCGGTGTAGTAGCCCTTGCGGTTCACGACCAGCGGCGCGAGCAGGCCCACGCGCGAGCCGCGATGATCGCGGAGAATTCTCGCCGCAATCGCGTCCACGCTCTGGGGCTCGATCGGCACTTCGCACTTCGGGCAGTGCTGGGTGCCGAGCTTCATGAAGAGGAGCCGCAGGAAGTGGTGGATCTCGGTCAGCGTCGCCACGGTGCTCTTGCGCCCGCCACGGCTCGTGCGCTGCTCGATGGCCACCGTCGGCGGGATGCCGAAAATCGCGTCCACGTCGGGCCGCGCCGCAGGCTCGACGAACTGGCGCGCGTAGGCGTTGAGCGACTCCAGATAGCGGCGCTGGCCTTCGGCGAACACGATGTCGAAGGCGAGCGTGGACTTGCCCGAGCCGGAGACGCCGGTCACCACCGTAAAGCGGTTGCGCGGGATGGCGACGTCGATGTTCTTCAGGTTGTGCTCGCGGGCGCCGCGCACCTGTATCGAGGGATGAGGGATGAGGGATGAGGGATGACGAGCCAGCGGCGGCACAGCCGGTTCCGCTGCCGTCGGCGTCGGGGCGAGGGCGGACTCGTACTCGCGCAGGGCCTTGCCCGTATGCGAGGTCGGATGCACGGACACTTCCGCCGGCGTGCCGGTAGCGACGATCTCCCCGCCGCCGTCGCCGCCCTCGGGTCCGAGGTCGATGATCCAGTCCGCGGCGCGGATGACGTCCAGGTTGTGCTCGATCACCACGAGCGAATGGCCCGCGGCGAGCAGCTTGCGGAAAGCGCGCAGCAGCTTGGCGACGTCGTCGAAGTG
>DATICE010000232.1:0-3675 GCA_035456985.1 Burkholderiales bacterium
TGGTCGGTGCCCTTGTGCTTGGGGATGGTGCGCAGCATCTCGCGCAGGCAGTCGAGCCGCTCGCGCGGCTCGCGCGCCTTGCGGAAGGCGGACTCGGCGGACTTGTACTCGGGGCTGAGATTTGCGGGCATGGGGTCAACCGTTCCGAATACCGCCCCATAAGTATCGGCCGCAACGCAAGTCCGGTTCAAGATCGATTCGCGGAAAGCGCGGTCCAATCGATATCAGGGCCAGGCGGGACCCGCCGCCCCTGACTGCACCGGATCGAACGGACGCCGGTCGCCGTGCATCCGGCGTGAATACAGGAGGAACCCGCAATGTCAGGCTTACTCGGCCCGATTCTGGTCCTGCTGGGTGTCCTGCTGGCTGCTGCTCCCGGGAGCAACGTCTCCGCGGGTGAGGCTCAGCCGCACGATCGCCCGAACCATTTGCAAGCCGTTGATTTCGCGCCGCTGCCCGCGGGCGGGGCGCTCGTGCGGCTGATCTTCGCGCGGCAAGCCCAGTCACCTCCCAGCGTGCTGGTGAACCATCACCCGACGCGCCGCATCACGTTCGATTTCCCGGACACGCTCGCCGCGAGCGGCCGGCAGCTGATCGAGATCGGACCGAGCGGCCTGCGCAGTATCCAGATCGTGACATCAGGCACCCGTACCCGCGTCATTCTCAACCTCGACCGGCCATTCGCCTTCGATACCGTGCTCCGGGGCACGATACTGATGATCACGCTGCGGCGGCAGAACTGGGGCATCGCGCGGGCCGCGGGGAAATGGACGGATGAGACTGACTTCACCGCTCCCCGCCATGGATTGCGCGAAGTCGGATTCGAGCGGAGCGACTCCGGTGAAGGCAGGATTTTCGTTGACGTTTCGGATGCGAGCGTGCCCGTCGAGATTCGCCGGGAGGCGAATACCGTCGTCGTGGATCTTTTCGACACTCAAATCCCGAAATCACTGCTGCTGCGGCTCGACGCGCGGGACTTCGGGACGCAGATCTGGACGATCGACACCTATCCGGTGGGCGGGCACGCGCGCATCGCGGTTGAGCTCGCTGGCGCGACGGACGTCTCAGTCTTTCAGTTCAACCGCCGGCTCATCCTCACGCCGCACCTGGAAGCCGCAACAAGATAGATTCCGCTCCTGCCCGAGGGCGAGCCAGAATCCTCCCCTCCTTCCGGCGCATTCTCGAGCACCTGGGATGGTGGGCGCCGCTCGCCATTTAGCAAAGTCCGCCGCTTGGTCCCGCGAGTTGGCCCCGGCATGCCAGCCCGCCACTGAACTATCACCTGGTTCCCGACATCGCCTGACTTGCCGTACCGAATCGACCCCCTCGAAACAGCAGGGGTGCGGGATGACGCTTGCCTGGCTCTCGCGGTTGAATTAGATTCATCGGTAATTGACGGCTAGTCCCGTGCGGATGAGCGGATTTTTCGGGGGGAAGAGGCGGGGGGGACGTAAGGCCAACGATGCGCATTGCGCCACCTCTTGCGCATCGGCTCGCGGCGCCTCGGCTCGGCCAGGTGGGATCGCGCCGCGATTGAATTTCCTGTCGCTTGGATGGGGTCCCTGGACAGCTTTTGACGCCCTTGTTGACCATGCAAGTGGCCCGCGGTGGCGTTCGTGTATTCGCTGGATCGAGGGGGCCACAATGCGGCTGCAAACTATCGGTCTTCTCGTCGCCCTCGCCTTCGGCCTGCTCGCGGCGCCCCTCGCCGCCCGCGCGCAGACGCCGGAGACGCTCCCGCGGATAGGGTTCCTCGGAAACTCCACGGCTGCCCTCGAGGCCAATCTCATCGGGCCGTTCCAAGAGGGGTTGCGTGACCTCGGCTACGTCGAGGGCAAAAACGTCCTGATCGAGTACCGATGGGCGGAAGGAAAGTATGAGCGCTTTCCGGCCCTCATCGGCGAGTTGCTCGCCCAGAAGATCGAGGTGATCGTGACCGCCGGGACACCGGCCACCCTCGCCGTGAAGAAGGCGAGCACGTCGGTCCCCCTCGTCATGATTGCCGTCGGCGATCCTGTTGGTACGGGGATCGTCGCAAGCCTCGCGCGGCCTGGTGGAAACATCACCGGCTTGACCTCGATCTCGCCGGAACTGGACGGGAAGCGGTTGCAGCTGCTCAGGGAGGTGGTCCCCGAAATCTCGTACATCGCCGTGCTGTGGAACTCGTCCAGCCCGTTGCAGGTTGTCGCCGAACGGGCGACCCGGGCCGCCGCCCAGGTGCTGCAAATAAAGGTACTGTCCTTGGGGGTGCGGACAAAAGAAGAAATCGAGGACGCATTCGCCCAAATCATCAGGGAGCGCCCAGGCGCGCTCCTCGTGCTGGCGGATCGGCTGTTCCTGCACCACCGCGCGCGCATCATGGACTTTGCCACCCAACACCGCCTCCCAGGGGTGCACGCGTACCGGGAATTGGTCGAGGCAGGCGGTTTGATGTCCTTTGGGCCAAGCTACGCGGGCATGCACAAGCGCGCCGCCTACTATGTGGACAAGATTCTCAAGGGGGCCAAGCCCGCCGACCTGCCGGTGGAGCAGCCAACGAGGTTCGAGCTGGTCGTGAACCTCAAGACGGCCAAGGCCCTCGGCCTCACGATCCCGCCGACGATCCTTTTCCGGGCGGACAAGCTGATCGAATGACCGACCGGCGCGAGTTCATCACTGCTCCTGTACGGCGAGTGGGTCGAGGAGAACGTTTTCGCGCCCGTGCTTCAGCGGCAGCACGTCTTCATCCTCCCGCGGCTGCTTCGTAAAGTTTTCGCACGGCGCCGCAGGTGGCTGGGGGATCTCTGCCGTTTCGCAGAGCGGCTGCTCTCGCGGGGCGTACGCCGCGGCGCTGCCGCGAAATGGACGACCGAGTTCGCGCCGGGAATCGCGAAGCTTGCTTCCGCCGTTACTTCAGTCTCCAGACGCCGTCCTTCTCCGTAACCCGGCGATCGCGTGCGAGCTTGATCAGGTGCGCGTGGAGCGAGCGGCGCGCGACGGGGTGCACGCGCTGGGGCACGTCGTCATACACGAACGGCAGCAGCTCGTCGACGGTCGCGGGATTGGCGCGCCCGAATGCGTCGAGCACCTTCTGCTCGCGCTTCATGCGGTGCGCGATCAGTCGCCGCACCTCCTCGTGCGGCCGCTCGATCACGTGGCCGTGCCCCGGCGCGATTGCGGCGAGATCGAGCGTGAGCAGCCGCTCGAGAGATTCGAGGTAGGTCGCCATCTCTCCATCCGGCGGAGAGATCACCACCGTCGAGCCCTGCATGATGTGATCGCCGGTGAAGAGCAGCTTCTGCTGCTCCAGGAGATAGCAAAGGTGGTTCGAGGCATGCCCCGGCGTGTGCACCGCGCGCAGCCGAAACTCGCCGCAGTCCAGCGTGTCGCCGTCGCGCAACGCGCGGTCCGGCGTGAACGCGGCATCCTGCCTGCCGTCATCGGGCACCGCGCCGAACCCCAGCACCTCGGCCCCGGTTTGCGCCTTCAGCGCCCGCGCGCCCGGCGAGTGATCGAGGTGGGTGTGCGTGCAAAGAATCCACTTCAGCTGCTTGCCCGTTGCCTCAAGCATGGCGGACAGGTGCAACGCGCTCTCCGGACCCGGGTCAATCAGCGCGAGCCGGCCGGTGCCGACAATATAGGTATTGGTCCCGGGACCGGTCATCATGCCCGGGTTCGGCGCGGTCACGCGCCGGA
>DATICE010000233.1:0-4995 GCA_035456985.1 Burkholderiales bacterium
GTCAGCCATGAAGCCGGCGACGCTTTCGTGATGCACAGATACCGTCTTGATCTCTCCGGCGCGTGCATACAGCGCGTCGATGAATCCGATGTTGCCGTGGCCGCAAAGCCCGAACATGTACGGCACCTTCTCCCGGATCAGATAATCAACGATGACGCCCGCGCCATCACGGACGGCGGGCTTGCGCGGCGCATTCATTAAATTTCTCCCTCGATGAGACCTACCGCCGAGAATAGCAGATTCGCGTCATCACGCATCGAGTGAACGGCACGCATCCACAACCCCTCACCACCGAGGACGCCAACCCCTCATTCCTTGCCTCTGTCGCGAACAAAGAAGACAAAGCTCGAGGCACCCGACTCAGCTAGGGAGAGGGGCTAGGGTGAGGATGGACGCCGCGAAACATCCAAATGAACCGCCAAGCACGCCAAGAAAGTCAACAACGGGATCGCAATCAAATGCCGACGAGATTGGTGATGTTGCATTCAACGCCGCTCAGTCGACCGTGGCGCCGGATTCCTGGACTACCTTGCCCCACCTCTTGATCTCGCTTCGTGTAATACGTCCGAACTCCTCCGGGCTTGTCGGCGCGGGTTGCGCCCCCAGACTGGATAGCCGTTCCAATACCTCGGGTGCCTTCAGAGCCGCTGCAATTTCCGCGTTGAGTTTCGCAATTATGGTGCCTGGCGTTCCGGCCGCGCAGTACATGCCGTACCAGGAACTCACGTCATAACCCGGCAGTCCCGATTCGCTTACGGTGGGCACAGCAGGCAGCAACGGGGAGCGGGTCGCACTGGTCACGGCGATCACTCGCAACTTGCCAGCCTGAACCTGTGGCAGGACCGTCGGGATCCCGAGCGATGCGAGATGAAGCTGCCCCGCCAGGAGATCGATGACGACCGGGCCCGCACCTTTGTATCCGATGAGGACCATTTTCACCTTGCCCATTGAATTGAACAGCTCGATCGCCATGCGGTTCGGCGAGCTGGGGTTCGCGCCGTAGTTGAGCTCCCCGGGACGGGCCTTCGCGAGTGCCAGGAGTTCCTTCACCGACTTCACAGGCAGCGATGGATGTACCACGATGAGGCTGGCGAACGTTGCGAGCTGCGTGATCGGTGCCAGGTCCATCGCCATATCGTACGGCACCTTGCGGTAGAGGGTCATGCCGATGGCGTGGGGAACGCCGGCGACCAGCAGCGTATGGCCATTCGGCGGCGACTTGACGACCAAATCGGCGCCGATGTGGCCGCCACCGCCGCCGCGATTCTCGACCACGAACGGCTGGCCCAGCCGCTCGGACAGCTTCTTCCCCACTACTCGAGCGAGCACGTCCGTCGCGCCTCCGGGAGAAAACGGATCGATCACGCGCACTGGTCGGCTCGGGTAATCCTGCGCAGCCACGAAGAACGCGAAGCCCGTCGAGACACAAAAAACAGCGACGCGAATGTATGGATGCATGGCTTCTCCTTGGCGAGTGGGCGAGCGTTGCGCGGTTCGAGCCGTAGAATATATGCTTCTGCCTAATGGAACTCAATCGAAATTCAAGAGCGCGGCCCGCCTCGGCAGCACGAGGAAACGAAACTGCAGTTCGGCTCGCAGAAGCATGCCTGGCGCGAATCGAAGCGCGTGAGAAAGATATCCAAGCCTGGGCGCATATAGACCCGGAGCAAGTGTTGGCGCAGGCCCACGCGCGGGACAGGGAAGCGCCTCGCAGCGCACTTCACGGCGTCCCGGTCGGCGTGAAGGACATCATTGACACTTGCGACATGCCGACCGAGTACGGCTCTCCAATCTACGCGGGCCATCGGCCCAAAGCGGATGCAGCGTGCGTCGCGCTGCTGCGTTCAGCGGGCGCCGTCATAATGGGGAAGACCGTTACGGTCGAGCTTGCCGCCTTCCATTGGGCGCCGACCCGCAATCCGCACAACCTCGCGCATACGCCGGGTGGTTCATCGAGTGGCTCGGCTGCGGCGGTCGCGGACTCTATGACGCCGCTGGCGCTGGGCACGCAAACGGGCGGCTCAACAATCCGCCCTGCCGCCTACTGTGGCGTGGTCGGATACAAACCGAGCTTTAACCTGATCAACCGGGCGGGTGTCAAGCCACTTGCCGAGTCGCAGGATACGGTCGGGCTCTTTGGCTGCACTGTCCCCGATGTGGCGCTGATGTGCTCGATTCTATCCGGCTGCGCAGCACCGGACTTTGATCGAAAAGACATTTCCCCTCCGCGCATCGGCTTGTGCACTATGGCTTGGCCGACAACACTGCAACCAGCCATGGAAACTGCGATGGGAAACTGTACCGCCCGATTGGCGCGGGCGGGCGCCCGAATCAGCGAATGCGTGCTGCCACAGTCCTTCGAGGCATCATTTCTCGCGCAAAGAAAGATGAACGACTACGAAGCGTGGCGCGCGTTGAGCCACGAGCGTCTAGCTCACGCAGACCAATTGAGCACGACCTTATCAGCAAGACTGAAAGAGGCCGCCCTGTGCACATTCGACGCTTACAGGGAGGCACAAGGGGTTATTTCCAGTTGCCGCGCTCTGCTCGACGGATACTTCGCACAATTCGACGTGCTGCTTACGCCGAGCGTGCCGGCCGAGGCGCCGGAAGGGCTCAACAACACGGGCGATTCAACCTTTATCCGGATCTGGACCGCCTTCCACACGCCGACCGTAAATTTGCCGGTGTTCCGAGGCGAGAAGGGCCTGCCAATGGGATTGCAAGTGATCGGACCGGTTGGGGAGGATCGGCGTGCCCTGGCTTGCGCCGAGTGGATTTATCGGGCGTTGACTACGTAGGCCTGCCTACCAGGTATCAGTCAACGCTCGCGCCGGAGTCCTTGACCACCTTCGCCCATTTCGAAATCTCTGCCTGCACGAACCGCGTGAACGCCTCGCGTGATTGCGGCGCGGGCTCGGCACCCAGTTTCTCGAGCCGTTGCTTCATGTCCGCGGTACCAAGTATCGCCGCAATGTCCCCGTTCAGCTTCGTCATGAGGTCCTTCGGCACCGCGGCCGGTGCGAAGACGCCATACCACGAAGTGACCTCGTATCCCGGCAAGCCAGCTTCGCTTACCGTCGGCACGCCGGGCAGAAGCGGCGAGCGAGCCGCACCGGTCACCGCGATCGCGCGCAGTTTCCCGGTCTTGATGTAGCCGATCGACGGCGGCAGGCCCATCGAGGCGAGCTGCACCTGCCCCGCAACGAGCTCACTCACCATCTGCCCCGATCCGCCCTTGTATGGGATGTGCACCATCTTCACCCCGGCCATGGTCATGAAGAGCTCAATCGCGAGGCGGTTCGGCGAACCGGGGCCGGCGGAGCCGAAGTTGAGCTCACCCGGGCGCTTTCTCGCGATCGCAATCAAGTCCTTCACCGATTTCACCGGAAGCGAGGGATGCACCACGAGCGCGCTGGAATAGGTGGCAATCCTGTTGAGTCCGGCGAGGTCGTTCGCCAGATCGTAAGTGAGCTTGTGGTAGAGCGTCATGTTGATCGCGTGCGGAGCGCCGGCGACCACCAGAGTGTAGCCGTCCGGGGCGGCGCGCGCCGCGAGTTCCGCGCCGATATTGCCGCCGGCACCTGGCCGATTGTCCACGATTACCTGCTGGCCCCAGCGCTCGCCGAGCTTCTGCGCAGTAAGCCTTGCCAGCACGTCTGTCGCGCCGCCCGGTGCAAACGGGGCGATCAATCTGACCGTCTTCACCGGATAATTCTGCGCGGAGACGGGCGCCGCCAGGAACGCCGCCGCAACGAACGCCAGTGCCAGGATTCGCATGTCTTCACCTCGTGTCGGAGTCCGCTTTGTGATCGGCGGACGCATGGATTGTCTAGTGTAGAATCGTGGGCCGCAACTGCACAACAGGAATCCGCTCATGAACGCACCGCAGCAGGCTCCGTCGCTCACGAAGAACGTGACCCGGATCTCGCACCTCGATCTCCCCGGCGCCGGCCAGGTCTACGTCGCGGGGAAGTACGCCTACATCGGCCACATCACGAACAAAGAGGGCCTCGGCACGAGCATTCTCGACGTGTCCGACCCGAAAAAGCCGAAGCTGCTCTCGCAGATTCCGGTGGGCGACCCGGGTTCGCACAGCCACAAGGCACGCGTCATCGGCGACATCATGATCGTGAACGTCGAGCAGAACATGACGCCGATCGGCCGCAAGGCCGACGAACTGCCGAAATTGAGGAAGCAGCTGCGCGAAGCCCTCGGGCGCGACCCCAGCCACAAAGAGCTCGCGGAAAAGCTCGGCGTGAAGGAATCCGACATTCCCGCGGTCGAGGCGATGGAGAAGACCCCCTACAACCAGGGCGGCTTCAAGATCTACGATGTCTCGGACCGCATGAAGCCGAAGCTCGTCACGCATCACAAGACGCACGGCCGCGGCGTGCACCGCTTCGACATGGACGCGGACTACGCCTATATCTCGACCGAGATGCCGGGCTACGTCGGCAATATCCTGGTGATCTACGACATCCGCAATCCGGCGCGGCCCGAGGAAATCTCCCGCTGGTGGCTGGCGGGACAGCACCTCGCCGGCGGCGAGACGCCAACCTGGCCGGGCCGTCAGAACCGCCTGCACCATACGCTACGGGTCGGCAACCGCCTATACGCGGGCTGCTGGCACGGTGGCGTGCGCGTCGTGGACGTCTCGGACATCCGCAAGCCGCGCACCATCGGCGCCTATAACTACCACCCCCCCTTCCCCGAGCCCTCCCACACTTTCATGGGCCTGCCCAAACCCGTGGACGGCCGGCAGATCGCCATCGCGATCGACGAGGAAGACCACGCCCACAGCGCGGAAGAAATGGCAAAGCGCCGCGGCCGGCCGCACGGCTGTCTTTGGGTATTCGACATGACCGACGTGGCGAACCTGAAGCCGCTCTCGATCTACGAAGTGAGCGAGCTCGACTCGCCGTGGAGCCGCGCTGCGCCCGGGCGCTTCGGCGCGCACCAGTTCCAGGAGCACATGAAGGGCGGTGACACGCT
>DATICE010000234.1:0-4040 GCA_035456985.1 Burkholderiales bacterium
GCCACCGCGCCGAGCGTCGCCTGCGCGACGTTGGCGAGGCTGCGGAACGAGTTCATGATCCCCCACACCGTGCCGAACAGCCCGATGTAGGGGCTGACCGAGCCGACCGAGGCGAGGAACGGGAGGTAGGACTCCAGCCAATCCATCTCGCGCTGATAGGTCGCCCGCATCGCGCGCCGCACCCCGTCCATGACGTTGGCGACATCCATGTCGGGCTTGCGCAGCTTCACGAACTCGCGGAACCCCGATTCGAAAATGCGCTCGAGACTGCCGACGGAATGGCGCTTCTCGACCGCGCGCTGGTAGAGGTCGGTCAAGGCGGTCCCGCTCCAGAACTTCCTCTCGAAATCGTCGGCAAGCCGGGCGGCACGGCTCAAGCTGAACATCTTGAGGAAGATGTGGTACCAGGACAGGACGGAGGCGAGCACGAGTATCAACATGACGATCTGCACCAGGACGCTCGCGCCCGTGACGAGCGAGAGCACCGACATGTCGTGGGATACGGTGGGATTCACGCGCTGTTTCCTATCCTGGTGACCACTGGCTCCGGTATTCTAACGGCCCTGAACGTCGACGTGTTGACGCAGCCGATGCGCACGCTTGCCGCCACGAGCTGTTCCGCCCCCCGCGCAACGCCCTGCCTCAAGATGATTTGTCCGGCTCCGAGCTTCTCGAGTTCCACCGTCACGGTGAGTTCGTCGTTGAAGGCAGCCGGGCGGAGGTATTCGATCGTGAGCGAGCTCACGACGAACACCACCCCGTGCTCGCGCGCGAGCGCGGTCTGCTCGAAGCCCAGCGCGCGCAGCCACTCGGTGCGCGCGCGTTCCATGAATTTCAGGTAATTCGCGTAATAGACGACGCCGCCGAGGTCGGTGTCCTCGTAGTAGACACGCACCGGCCACGTGAAGCTGCGCGGCGTGGAGTGTCCTTTCAACGAGCTCAAAACGGGCTGGGTGGCGAGTGACGGGCGCTTCGGGCGCATCACTCTTTGGGCTTTTCCCAGAGATCCGGAGTGCCGGAACGGGAGGGCTGCGGGAGGCCGAAATGGCGGTAGGCCGTGACGGTCGCCATGCGGCCGCGGAGCGTTCGTTGCAGGTAGCCTTGCTGGATGAGGTAGGGCTCGAGCACGTCCTCGATGGTGTCGCGCTCTTCGCCAATCGCCGCGGCGAGATTCTCCACGCCGACCGGGCCGCCGGCAAACTTCTCGATCACGGCGAGGAGGAGCTTGCGGTCCATGACGTCGAGCCCGATCGCGTCCACGTCGAGCAGCTTCAGCGCACCATCCGCCACTTCACGCGTCACCTTGCCCTTCGCCTTCACCTCGGCGAAGTCACGCACGCGGCGGAGCAGCCGGTTTGCGATGCGCGGCGTCCCGCGCGAGCGGCCGGCGATCTCCTGCGCGCCGTCGGCGCTCACCTCGACCCCGAGGAGTTTTGCCGAGCGCTGCACGATGCGCTTCAGCTCCTCCACCGAGTAGAACTCGAGCCGCGCGACGATCCCGAAGCGGTCGCGCAGGGGATTGGTAAGCATGCCCGCGCGCGTGGTCGCGCCGACCAGCGTGAACGCCGGCAGGTCGAGCTTGACCGAGCGGGCGGCGGGCCCCTCGCCGATCATGATGTCGATCTGGTAGTCCTCGAGCGCGGGGTAGAGGATCTCCTCCACCACCGGCGGCAGGCGGTGGATCTCGTCGATGAACAGGACGTCGTTCGGCTCGAGATTCGTCAGGATCGCGGCGAGGTCGCCTGGACGCTCCAGCACCGGGCCCGAGGTGTGGCGGAGATTGACGCCGATCTCGCGCGCGATGATGTGCGCGAGCGTGGTCTTGCCGAGCCCCGGCGGGCCGAACAGGAGAACGTGATCGAGCGCTTCCTTGCGCCGCCGCGCAGCCTCGATGAAGACCGAGAGCTGGCCGCGGATCTTTTCCTGCCCGATGTATTCCTCGAGCAGCTTCGGCCGCAGCGTGCGCTCGAGCGCCTCCTCCTGCACCGAGGCCGGGGCGGTGGAGATCAGGCGGTCGGATTCGATCATTTGAGGTCAGTCGTCACTGCTTCGACAGGAGCTTGAGCGCCTGCCGTATGCCGTCGGCAACCGCGGTACCGCCGGGTATCTGCTTGAGCGCCCACCCCGCTTCGCGTTCATTATAGCCAAGCGCGAGCAGCGCATTGGTGATATCGGCCGCCTGCCCGTCGCCCTTTGCCGCGGCCGAGGCGACCGCCACCGCGTCGAGCTTGTCGCGCAGCTCCAGCAGCAGGCGCTCCGCCGTCTTCTTGCCGATGCCGGGTATCTTCGTGAGGCGGCCGCTATCCTGCGAGGTAACGGCCTCGCGCAGATCGGCGACCGAGAGACCCGACAGCACGGAGAGCGCCGTGCGCGCGCCGATGCCGGATATGCGGAGGAGCTGGCGGAACGCCCGACGCTCGGGCTCGGTGGCGAAGCCGAAAAGCTGGTGCGCGTCCTCGCGCACGACGAGATGGGTGTAGAGCGCGACTTCCGCGCCGGTCGCGGGCAGCTGGTAGAAAGTGCTCATCGGGACGTCGAGCTCGTATCCCACGCCCTGCACGTCCACGACGATCTGCGGCGGGTGCTTCTCGAGGAGCTTGCCGTGGATGCGCCCGATCATGGATACCCCAAACTGGACTCAGACTAGGCGGCCGCGCTTCATGCGGAAGCCCGCGGTCGCAAGGCGCCCGAGCCCCTGCCCCCCGTGCGCGTGGCAGATCGCGCACGCCAGCGCGTCGGCGGCATCCGGGCTCGGATCGGCGCGGAGCTGCAGCAGCCGCCGCACCATATCCTGCACCTGCCGCTTCTGCGCGTGGCCGTTGCCCACCACCGCCTGCTTCACCTGCAGCGCAGTGTACTCCGCGACCGGCAGCCCGTGCAGCACCGCGGCGCAGATCGCCGTGCCGCGCGCCTGCCCGAGCAACAGAGTCGAGCTGGGATTGACGTTGACGAATACCTTCTCGATCGTGACCTGCACCGGCTGGTGCTCGGCAATGACTTCGCCCAGGCCTTCGAGTATGGCCTTCAGGCGCCGGTCGAGCCCGGCGTCGGGCGTCCGGATGCGCCCGCTTGCGACGTAGGAGAGCTTGGTGCCGTTTTTGTCGATGACCCCAAAACCGGTCACGCGCAGTCCAGGATCTATGCCCAGGATCCGAATCGTCAGTTCTCCATGACCGCCGTCGTGTACACCTCTTGCACGTCGTCGATGCCTTCGAGCGCGTCGATCAGCTTCTGCATGCGCGCCGCCTCGTCGCCCTTCATTGCGTTCTCCGCCGTCGGCTTGAACGTCACTTCGGCGAGCGCCGCCTTGAAGCCCTTTTTCTCCAGCGCGGTCCGGACGGCGACGAAGTCATTGGGCGCGGTCACGACCTCGATACTGCCGTCGTCGTTGGTGATGACATCCTCCGCGCCCGCTTCGATCGCCGCCTCCATGAGCGCGTCCTCGTTCGTGCCGGGCGCGAACACGAGCTGCCCGCAGTGCTTGAAGAGAAACGCGACGGAGCCCTCCCCGCCCAGATTGCCCCCGTGCTTGGTGAAGGTGGAGCGCACGTCCGCCACGGTGCGCGTCTTGTTGTCTGTCATGCAGTCCACCATGATCGCCGCGCCGCCGGCCCCGTAGCCCTCGTAGCGGATCTCCTCGTAATGCGCGCCCTCGAGGCCGCCGCTGCCGCGCTTGATCGCGCGCTCGACGTTGTCCTTGGGCATGTTGTTGGCGTAAGCCTTGTCCACCGCCAGCCGCAACCGCGGGTTCGCGTCGGGATCACCGCCCGCCAGCCGCGCAGCGACCGTGATTTCCTTGATCAGGCGGGTGAAAATCTTGCCGCGCTTCGCGTCCTGCCGGTTCTTACGGTGCTGGACGTTCGCCCACTTGCTATGACCTGCCATGTGCTGCCCCTGCCCACTACATAAGTCGCTAAAATATCTAGAATTTTATCATGCGGAGGCGACATGCCAGAACCACTGCTCATCGCTAAAGCCCCTGCCGACCTCCATCTCCTGCCGCAGTTCGCCAACCGCCACGGACTGATCGCAGGCGCGAC
>DATICE010000235.1:0-6712 GCA_035456985.1 Burkholderiales bacterium
GCCGGTTTCCAAGATCGCCGTCGTGCCGATGCTGATGACGGTGCACCCCTCGGTGCCTGTGAAAAACGCCAAGGAGGTGATTGCCTTCGCCCGCGCGCGGCCCGGGCAGATCGCCTTCGCCACGGCCGGGGTCGGCACGACAGGGCACCTTGCCGGCGAGCTGTTCAAGTCGATGGCTCGCGTGGACATCCTGCACGTCGCCTATCGGGGCAGCCCGCAGGCGCTGATCGAGACCATCGCCGGGCAGGTGTCGATGGCCATTTCGCCGATCCTGACTTCCTTGCCGCATGCCCGGGCTGGCAAATTGCGGCCGCTCGGGGTAACGACGCCGCGCGCGTCTCCCTCCGCTCCCGAGGTGCCGCCGCTGGCGGTCGCAGCCGGCCTGCCGGGCTACGAGGCGACCCTGTGGTATGGACTGTTCGCGCCGGCCGGAACGCCGCGGGAAAACGTGACGCGCTTGAGCGCCGAGGTGGTGACGATACTGGGGCTCAGCGACGTGGCAGAATCACTCAGAAAGCAGGGGGCGGAGCCCGAGGGCATGACGCCCGACCAGTTCGCCGCGTACCAGAGGTCCGAGATCGAGAAGTGGGCCAAGGTGGTCAAGGAGGCCAACATAACCGTCAACTGAGGGTGATGCTGGAGGCGTGTCACCGCAATATGAATGGATTCGGAACTTCCGTGGCGGTCGATATCCAGACGCTCTTCACCTGCATGTAGTCCTTGACCATTTCCTGCCCGCTCTCCCGCCCGAGGCCGCTCCTCTTGTAGCCGCCGAAGGGGGAGAGGTAGGACACCGCGCGGTAGGTATTCACCCATACCGTGCCGGCCTGAAGCCGCTCGGCCATCGTGACCGCGCGGCGCAGGTTCTGCGTCCACACGCCGGCAGCAAGTCCGTAGACGACATCGTTGCCGATCGCGACTGCTTCATCCTCGTCCTTGAACGGGATCACGGCGAGGACCGGGCCGAACACCTCTTCCTGCGCGATACGCATCGAATTCTTCACGCCGGTGAATATGGTGGGCTCGACGAACCAGCCGTCGCCGCATTCCGGGCGCGCCGCCTTGGCGCCGCCCAGCACCGGCTTCGCACCTTCGCCACGGGCGATATCGATGTAGTCGAGGATCTTCTTGAACTGGGGAGGGTTGGTGACGGGCCCGACCTGGGTGTCTAGATTCATCGGGTTGCCCATTTTCGCCGTCCGCGCGAAGGCGACGAGCTTTTCGACGAATGCATCGTGGATGCTCTGCTGCACGAGCAGCCGAGAACCGGCGATGCAGGTCTGGCCGGTGGCGGCGAAGATGCCGGATACCACGCCCTTCACCGCGTTATCCATGTGCGCATCGTCGAACACGATGTTGGGCGACTTGCCGCCGAGCTCCATGCTGACGCGCTTCAATCCCTTCGCCGCGGTCTGGTAGATGAGCGTGCCGGTCCGGTCCGAGCCGGTGAACGCGACTTTCGCAACCAGGGGATGCTCGACGAGCGGCATGCCGACATCCGGCCCCAATCCGGTCACGACGTTGACGACGCCCGGCGGGAATCCGGCCTGCTCGATCAGCTTCATGAACTCCAGCACGGAGGCCGAAGTGAACTCGGAGGGCTTCACCACCACCGTGTTGCCGGCCGCGAGCGCGGGTGCGAGCTTCCATGCGGTGAGGAGCAGGGGAGAGTTCCACGGTGTAATCGCCGCAACCACGCCGAGGGGCTCATAGCGCGTGTAGTTGAGCATGTCGGGCTTGTCTGACGGTATGACGTGCCCTTCGATCTTGTCGGCGAGCCCGCCGTAATAGTAGTACCACTGCGCCATATAGGCGGTCTGCGCGCTCATCTCGGCGTAGAGCTTGCCGTTGTCGCGCACCTCGATCTCGGCGAGGAACTTCGACTTCTCGCCGATCAGGTCGCCGAGCTTGCGCAGCAACGCCCCGCGCTTCGAGGCATTGAGCTTCGGCCACTCGCCGGTGGTGAATGCCTTGTGCGCCGCGCGCACCGCGCGGTCCGCATCCTGCGCGCCGCCTCTCGGAATCAGCGCCCACGGCTTGCCGGTGTACGGGTTGTCGCTCGGAAACGTTTCGCCGGAGGCGGAGTCGACCCATTCTCCGCCGATGAACATCCTGTAGCGGGCGAGCGCGCTGGCCGGGGTATCCATGCTCGAACTACTCGAAAGCTTTCGCCCCGAGCAGCGCCTCGCGAAAGCGATTCTTCAGCGCCGGGCCTTCGCGAACCGGCAATACCATTGGCGCCGGCTGCGTCGTCACCTTGACCGATGCGAACACCGGCCCCGCATTCCGGTAGAGGCGCGGAATCCAGGTCTTGAGCTCGGCGCCGGTGTAGATCGTGCCAGCGGCGCGGAAGCCGGCCGCCTTCGCCACGCCCGCGAGGTTCACGCCATAACGCGTGTGGGTGTCCTGCATGCCGGTCTCGCCGTAGCTCTCGTTGTCCATGACGATGACCGCCAGATTGCGCGGCTGCTGCACGGCGATCGTCGCAAGCGAGCCGAGCCCCATCAGCAGCTCGCCGTCGCCGGTGATGACCAGCACGCGGCGCGCGGGCTGGGCGAGCGCGAGCCCGAGGCCGATCATCGCCGCGCCGCCCATGCCGCCCCACGTGTGGAAATTGAGCGCGTGATCGCCCGCCGCGGCCGTGTCCCAGACCGGGGCGCCGAGCCCGGCCACGACCAGTGCGTCCCCGCGCTTGCTGAGAATGTCCGCCACGACCTTGCGCCGGTCGAGTACTGGTTTCTTATGAGCTGCCATTGTCTTCTCCAGCAAATGCTCTCATCACTCATCACTTGAATTGCTTGGCCCCGACGACCCGCTGCGAAATCAGGACCGTCACCATACGGCAGGTGCTGAACGCAAGCCGCGCCGCGGCCGCCACTGTTTCGCCGACCTCGGCGGCGCGATCCACAGCCTGAACGATGACGCCTATCGCCTCCAGCGAGGGCGCTGTCGCCAACGACATCGGTATCTGCCACGGGTTGAACTCCCCCCATTGTCCGCGCATGGTGACAAGCGCAAGCAGCGGCACGCGGCACTCGTTCGCCATCCCCAGCATGTTGATGCAGTTGCCCGCGCCGCTCGACTGCATGAGCAGCACGCTCCTCTCGCCGCCGAGCCAGGCGCCGACGGCAAGCGCGACGCCTTCTTCCTCGGTCGTAAGCGGGATCGCGCGCATGCGCCGTTCCGCGCGCGCGAGGTTGATCAGCCGCGCATGCCCGGAATCCGGCACGTATCCGACTTGACGCACTTTCGCATCGATCAACACCCGGTGAACCTCGTCGGGCCACGAGATCGGGGAACGTGGCTGGATCGGCCTTGCTCGTTTTTCGACTTGTTTCTGCACGATGCTAACCTTTCTTGCGAACCTGATCCTGCGCCGGCCGCGAATCGCTGCCCTCCAGTATTTCGGCAACCGCGACTCGCCGCCCTTCGCGGGCGGACCGGATACCCGCCAGCAGAACGGCCAGCGAGGCCGTCCCTTTCCCGCCGTCCATCTCCGGCTTGCCCGTTCCGCGCACGGCGCCGGCGAACTCCTCGAGCTCCTCGAGAATCGTGTCGTTTTTCGGGCAGGGCACCGAGTTTACGGCGCTGCTGCCGCGCTTGAGCAGGCGCAGGCCCTGGTGCATATCGTAATAAGCGGTGGCCTCCTTGCCGTAGATGTTCATGAGGTAGTACTCGGACGCGGAGGCGTAGCACGCGTTGAGCGTGGAAAGCGCGCCGTTTTCGTGCTCCATGATCAGGCTCGCAATGTCCGGGTTATCGCCGGGCAGAACAAGCTGCGCGAGGCTGCCGCGCACCGCCTTGATGGGTCCCATCAGGTACTCGAGGACGTCGGTGTAATGAATGCCGATCTGGAGCATGACCCCGCCGGGCATGCCTTCCGCGGTATAGCGCCACGAGCCGAGCTGAAACTGCCCAAGCCGGTCGCGGCTGATATTGGCCTCGGCATTGACGAGCTTGCCGAAAATGCCGTCGTCGATTTGCTTCCGGATCCAGCGGAAGTGCGTCTCCTTGCGCCGCTGGTAGCCAAGCGCCAGCACAACGCCGGCATTGCGGCAGGCATCGGTCAGGGCACGCGCATCCGCAATCGTATTGGCGATCGGCTTGTCGAGGAACACGTGCTTGCCGGCCCGGGCGGCGGCGCACGTCGTTTCGCGGTGGACGTTGTTCGGCGTGGTATTGACGATCGCCTCGATGGCCCTGTCGCCGAGAATCGCTTCATAGCTCGGCGCGGCCGCGCAGCCGTATTTCTTCGCGAACGCCTGCCGCTTCTCGTCGGAGCGCGTGTAGCAGGAAGCGATCTCGAACTTGCCGGAGCGCTTCATGGCGTCGGCGAGGACGTCCGACCACCAGCCCATTCCGATACATGCGACCCGCAGCGGTTTATCTGCCATTCCTTTTCTCTATCTTGTCACTTGTCTATCTTGTAGGTGGCGCCGATCGCCCCCACCGCCTCGCGCGCGAACTGGTCGTCGAGCTCCCAGGTGGCGCCGGAGACCCCGATGCCGCCCACGCATTCGCCCTCGAAAATGATCGGGTAGCCGCCTTCCATCGCAGTCCAACGCTCGGCGCCTGCCGCGAGCGCGAGCCCGAGGGCATGCATGGTGTCGAGCGACTGCCCGGCGGCGCCTTTCATCGTCGTTGGCCGCTTGTTCGACGCGGCGCACACCGCCTTTGTCGTGGACGAGTGCACGGTATGGAAGCGGCCGCCATCCATGCGCTGAATCAGCAGCGGGTGGCCGCCCGCGTCCACGATGGCGACCGCGATTGCGTGACCGGCCTTTTCTGCCCTGGCGGTGGCGGTGTCCATCATCTTTCTGGCGCCGGCGAGCGTCAGCCGTTTCGAGTTCGTGACGAACATCACTCCTCCCGTGAATTCTCGCAATGGGGACGGCCGTGGGCCGTTTCCATCTATAATCAACCGTATTGTCCAGCATTCCTGCGGCGCGTCAATGAAGGCCGATTCCGGACAGAACGATCACAGTGAGCTTCGCGACGCGGTCCGCGAGCTGTGCAAGCGGTTCGGCGGCGAGTATTGGCGCAAGATCGACGAGGAGCGCGCCTATCCCGACGCTTTCGTGAAGGCGCTGACCGAGGCGGGCTGGCTCGCGGCGCTCATACCCGAGAAATACGGCGGCTCGGGGCTGTCTGTCACCGAAGCGTCGATCATCCTGGAAGAGATCAGCCGCTCCGGGGCCTTTGCCGGCGCGGTGCACGGCCAGATGTACGTCATGGGATGCGTGCTCCGGCACGCTTCCGAGGAGCAAAAGCGGAGCTATCTGCCCGGGATTGCGAGCGGCGAGCTGCGCATGCAGTCCATGGCGGTTACCGAGCCCACCACCGGCACGGACACCACAAGGCTCAAGACGGTTGCGGTAAAGAAGGGTGACCGCTACATCGTGAATGGTCAGAAGGTGTTCATCTCGCGGGTGCGGCATTCGGACCTGCTGCTCCTGCTCGCGCGCACGACTCCGATCGATCGCGTCAAAAAGAAATCGGAAGGACTTTCGGTTTTCATCGTGGATCTGCGGCAGGCGGTCGGGAACGGATTGACCGTCAAGCCGATCCGCAACATGGCGAACCAGGAGACCAACGAGCTGTTTTTCGAGAACCTGCAGATCCCGGCCGGGAACCTGATCGGCGAGGAGGGGAAAGGGCTCAAGTACATACTCGACGGGCTGAACGCGGAGCGCATCCTGATTGCCGCCGAGTGCATCGGCGACGGCTACTGGTTCATCGACAAGGCGACGGCCTACGCAAAGGAGCGAGTCGTTTTCGACCGGCCCATCGGGCAGAACCAGGGAATCCAGTTCCCGATCGCGCGGGCCTATGCAAGCGTGCAGGCCGCGGACCTCATGCGCTACAAGGCGGCGGCGCTGTTCGACGCCGGCAAGCCCTGCGGAGCGGAAGCGAACATGGCGCTGTTTCTCGGCGCCAATGCGTCATGGGAGGCGGCAAACGCCTGCCTGCAGACGCACGGCGGCTTCGGGTTCGCTGCGGAATACGATATCGAACGCAAGTTCCGCGAGACGCGTCTCTACCAGGTCGCGCCGATTTCGACCAATCTCATCCTTTCCTATATCGGGGAGCACGTGCTTGGCATGCCGAGGTCGTTCTAGTGATGAGCGCTGAGTGATGGTGGCGCGGCCCCTTGATGGAGTTACTGTAGTGTCGCTGGAGCAGGCGGTGGCGGCGCCGTTCGCGACGCGGCACCTCGCCGACCTTGGCGCGCGCGTGATCAAGATCGAGCGGCCGCAGGTGGGCGACTTCGCGCGCGACTACGACCAGACGGTCAAGGGGCTGTCCTCGCATTTCGTGTGGCTCAATCGCTCGAAGGAGAGCCTCGCACTGGACGTGAAGCACGCGCGCGCGAAGAACATCCTCAACCGGCTGATCGAGCGCGCCGACGTTTTCGTCCAGAACCTCGCCCCGGGCGCAGCCGAGCGACTGGGACTCTCGGCCGATGACCTGCTGTCGGCTCACCCGCGGCTCATCGTTTGCGACATTTCGGGGTATGGTGACAGCGGACCGTACGCCAGCAAGAAAGCGTACGACCTGCTGGTGCAAAGCGAGGCGGGCGTGCTGTCCGTTACCGGAACGCCGGAAAATCCCAGCAAGGTCGGCATATCGATCGCCGATATCGCGACCGGCATGTATGCGTACTCGGGAATACTCACGGCGCTGTTACGGCGCGAAAAGACCGGCAAGGGCG
>DATICE010000236.1:0-4136 GCA_035456985.1 Burkholderiales bacterium
GTGCGCATCACGAGCTCGCTCGCGTTATCGTAGGCGGCGCGCGTGACGCGGACGTTATCCTGCAAATACACATGATCGCCCTTGGCCGACACCACGCCCTCGTTTGCGGTGATGGTCACGGGCGCCTTCGGCGAGCCGTAGCTGACGAACCTCGGCGACGTGAGCAGCGTGGTGTCGTCGTCCTGGTAGTGCACCATTTTCGCGGCCGCGAGAGTGTAGCTCGCCGCCCCGGTTTCGCCCATAAGGACAGCAGACAGCTTCTCCACGATATAGTCGGGATCGTGACGGCTTGGGCCGACCACGTCCCGCTCAGGCCCCTGTGCGAAGCGGTCGAGCCAGAGGGTCAATGCCGCCAGCATGCCGGCAAGAAGCAACGGCACTATGGTCGTCAGCCGGTTCCGCAGCATCGCATCCCGCTCCCCGTCATCCCCGCGTATCCGTATCCCGCCGCTTGGCAAACCCGGCGGCCCGCGCGCGGCGGGAATCCTGCGCGTGAAGGATGATCTCGCAGATTTCGCGCACCGCACCGCGTCCACCGCGGGCGCGGGTGACATATTGCGCCCGCCTGCGCACCGCAGCCGGCGCGTCGGGAACCGCCACCGCCAATCCGCAACGCTCCATCACCGGTACGTCCACGAGATCGTCGCCAACACAGGCGCAGGCCTCCGCGCCGACACCGCAGCGGCCGAGCAGCTCGCCGAACGCGGCAAGCTTGTCCGCGGCGCCCTGGAACAGCAGCTCGATTCCGAGATTGCGCGCGCGCGCCTCCAGGGCGCCGGAGCTGCGGCCGCTGATGATCGCGGCCGCTACGCCGCATTCCCTGAGCATCCTGATGCCATGGCCGTCGTGAATGTTGAACGCCTTCAGCTCTGCGCCGGAGTCCGCGTAGTAGAGCGCGCCATCCGTCAGCACGCCGTCGACGTCGAAGATGGCGACCCGGACCTTGCGAGCGCGTTCGTAAATGTCTTGCATCTGAAGGTCAGAGGTTTCAAGTCTAAGGTTTAAAGTTGCTGCCGTAGCGGGAGAATGAACTTTAAACCTTAGACCTTAAACTCGAGACGGGTTAGATGACTTTGGCACGGAACAAGTCGTGCATGTTGAGCGCGCCCAGCAGCTTTCCGTCATCGTCGACCACGACCAGCTGGTTGATCTTGAAGCGCTCCATGATCTCGACCGCCTCGGCGGCTAGCTTTCCGGGACCGATGGTGCGCGGCCCCTGCGTCATGACCCTGGTGACGGGGGTGAGGCTCAGGTCCACGCCCTTTTCCAGGCTGCGGCGCAGGTCTCCGTCGGTGAAGATGCCGATGACGCGTCCTTCCCCGTCCAGTATGACGGTCATGCCCATCCTCCCGCGCGAGACCTCGAGCATGCCCTCCAGGGCGGTTGCGGTGTGCGCGACGCGCGGGGCGTTTTCCCCGGTGCGCATCACGTCGCGAACGTGGGTGAGGAGTCTTCGCCCGAGCATGCCGCCGGGATGCGCGGCCGCGAACTCGTCTCGGGTAAATCCCTTCGCCTGCATGAGGGCAAGTGCGAGCGCGTCGCCCAGGGCGAGGGCCGCGGTCGTGCTGGCGGTCGGCGCCAGGTTGAGCGGGCACGCTTCCTTTTCCGCCCCGGCGTAGAGGTGGAAGTCGGCCTCGCGCGCGAGCGCGGACTGCGGGTTACCGGTCATCGCGATCAGCTTCGCGCCCTGGCGCTTGATGAGCGGGATGATCGCCAGCAGCTCGTCGCTCTCGCCGGAATTCGAGAGCGCGATGAAAACGTCGTCGCGCGCGACCATGCCGAGGTCGCCGTGGCTCGCTTCCGCCGGGTGGACGAAGTATGCAGGGGTACCGGTGCTCGCCAGCGTGGATGCGATCTTGCGCGCGATGTGCCCGGACTTTCCCATGCCGCTCACCACGACGCGGCCTCGACAGTTGAGGATTGTCTCCACCGCCTGGGCAAAGCGCCCGTCGAGCTTGCCGATCAAGTCGGCGACGGCCTTGGCCTCGATCTCCAGCACTTCGCGCGCGATGGCCAGCGTTGCGTCTTCACGGGAAGCGCGGCCGGCGCTGCTCGATGCCGTCTTCATTGCGGGGAAAGTATAGCAGAATCAGACGCCTTCTCCGCCGCGCTCGCCTTGCAATTCGCGTGCGATGAGGCATGATTCATTCATGCATTCGCTGCTGCAATCCGTTCTGGTACTGCTCGCCACCGCGGTGCTGGTAGTGGTGGTATTTCGGTCGCTCCAGCTTCCGCCGCTGCTCGGCTACCTGATCGTAGGCGTCGCGATCGGGCCGCACGCGCTGGCCTGGATTCCCGACACGGTGGCGGTGCGCCAGCTGGCCGAGATTGGCGTGGTGTTCCTGATGTTCAGCATCGGGCTGGAATTCAGTCTGCCCAAGCTCGTCACCATGCGCCGCATCGTGTTCGGCCTGGGAGCCGTCCAGGTGGTTCTGACCCTGCTGCTGGTATGGGCGGCTGCCGCCGCGCTTGGCGTCGAGTGGCGGGCGGGGTTGGTGCTCGGCGGTGTGCTGGCGATGTCTTCGACCGCGATCCTTGCCAAGCTGCTCGCCGAGCGCCTCGAGCTCGGCTCCTCACACGGCCGGCAGATCATCGGGATCCTGCTTGCCCAGGACCTCGCGGTGGTGCCGCTGCTGATACTCATTCCGGCGCTTGCCGCCGGCGCGGAAACACTTGTGGTAAACCTCGGGCTTGCTTTCGCCAAGGCAGCGGCGGTCCTGGCGTTACTGCTCTTCATCGGCCAGCGGCTGATGCGTGGCTGGTTTCATCTCGTCGCGCGCCAGAAATCCGCCGAGCTCTTCGTGCTCAACGTTCTGCTGATCACGCTCGGGCTCGCCTACGTGACCGAACTTGCGGGCCTGTCCCTCGCGCTCGGCGCCTTTCTCGCCGGGGCGCTCATCTCCGAAACCGAGTATCGCTACCAGGTGGAAGTGGACATCCGGCCGTTCCGGGACGTCCTTCTGGGGCTGTTCTTCGTCACTATCGGCATGATGCTCGACTTGCAGGTGGTAATCGGGCAGGCGCACTGGATCCTGCTGCTGCTGGCCACGTTGCTGGTGCTGAAGGCGTCAGTCATCGTCGGCCTGAGCTTCGCGTTCGGAGCCGACGTCATGGTGGCGCTGCGCGTGGGGCTGGCGCTCGCCGCATGCGGGGAGTTCGGCTTCGTGCTGCTGGCCCAGTCCCATGGTCTCGGGCTGGTGGCCGACGAGATCATGCAGCCAGTGCTTGCCGCCATGCTGCTGTCAATGATGGCGACGCCCTTGCTCGTCGAGCACAGCGAGCGCGTTGCCCGCGGCTGGGTGCGCTCCGACTGGATGCACCGGGCGATGCAGTTGCACAGCATCGCGGTGCATTCCATGGCCGCCGAACAGCATGTGGTCATCTGCGGCTACGGGCGCAGCGGACAGAACCTGGCGCGGCTGCTGGAGCAGGAATCGATTCCGTTCATCGCGCTCGACGTCGACCCGCAGCGTATCCGCGACGCGGCGGCCGCGGGCGAGAGCGTCGTGTTCGGAGATGCCGCACGCCGCGAGGTGCTGGTCGCGGCGGGGCTGCTGCGGGCGAAGGCTCTCGCAATCACTTACTCGGATACCGCCTCCGCGCTGCGCATCCTCGGCCACGTGCGGGAGTTGAGGCCGGAGTTGCCGGTGGTAGTGCGCACGCTCGACGACTCCGACATCGACCGCCTGAAGGAGGCCGGGGCGGCGGAGGTCGTCGCCGAGATCATGGAAGGCAGCCTGATACTCGCTTCGACCACACTGATGCTGCTGGGTGTGCCGCTCAATCGCGTCCTCGCGCGGATACGCGAGACGCGCGAGCAGCGCTACAACCTGTTCCGCGGATTCTTCCGCGGGATCACCGACGAAACGGGCAGCGTGAGCGAGGTCGATGAGCCGCGGTTGCACTCGGTCATGATCACGCCGGGCGCAGCGGCGGTGGGCAGGACCCTCGGCGCGATCGGCCTGGAATCAATCGGAGTCGAGGTGACCGCGGTCCGCCGGCGCAACATCCGCGGGGTGGCGCCCGAGCCGGATACCCGTATCGAAGAGGGCGATGTGCTGGTGCTGCTCGGCGCCGAGCAGAATCTCGCTGCGGCCGAGATCAGGCTGATGCAGGGATAAGAAAAAAGCCCGCGG
>DATICE010000237.1:0-8599 GCA_035456985.1 Burkholderiales bacterium
CGAGCTGCGCGATGCGCGAATTGGCCTCAACCAGCGCCTTCTCGCGGGCAACCGCCTCTTCTTCCAGCATGCGTACGCGCTCGGCGGTGCTGCGCGCCTTGCCCTTGCCCGCCGCGGCTCCAACCGGCTCGCCCTTCGACAGCTTGACGACGTCCTTGGGCTCATCGCGCGCCGCCTTGTCCTCGATCTTGGGCGTGATCTTTCCGCTTGCCGCAACGCGCTTCTCCGCGGGAACGGTCCCCGCTGCTTCGGCGAGTTGCTGCCGGTAGGCGTTCCAGTCGGCGACATGGGTGCGATATTCGCGCACCGCGTCGTCCCGCGCGACCGTGGTCTCGACTTCGTCGCGGTCGGGAATGCGCAGGATCTTGCCCGCCCGCACCAGGTTGAGATTTTTCCTGATGAACGCGTCGGGATTGGTACGGTAGAGCGCAACCAGCATCTGCTCCAGCGTGACGCCTTCCGGCATCGTGCTGCGCGCGATCTTGCCCAGCGTCTCGCCGCGCTCGATCGGCCCGTATTCCCTACTGGCGGTCATCGGCGTCGCGGTGACCGGTGCGACAGCGACCGGGCCCGGAGCTGCAGGCACTGCAGGTGCCGGTGCGGCGGTCACCGGTTCGGCGGTCATTGGTGCAGGGGTTACCGGTTCGGGAGCAGCGGGCGCGGCGGCGACCGGCGGAGCGATGGGCAGCGCGGCGACGGGCGGCGCGGCCGGAGCCGCCGGCTCAACCGCTACCGGAGGCTGTGGCGCGGGTGCTGGCGCCGGCGCGCGACGCGCCTCGGGAGCGGCGGTAACGACCGGTGCGGAGACCAGAGGCGGAATTCCGGGTGGATCGAGCAACGCGGTGTACTCGCGCGACAGGCGCCCTGAGGCCCACGTCAGCTCAACCAACAGATCTATGAATGGCTCGGTAACCGAGCGGGTGGACACGATCTTGAGGTAGCTTTGTCCGTTGGGGCGCTTCTCGATGGTGATGCGCGCGCCGGTCAGCGCGACGTTGTACTGCAGGTTCGCCTGGCGGTAGGCATCGGGGAGCGCAAGGCGCGCGCTGAGCGAGGACAGTTCCTGCGGAGTCACGGCGACCAGCTCGATTTCCGCGAGGAGTGGCTGACCAATTGCCGTTAACACCGTGATTCGCCCCAGGCCGGCCGCGCCCGCAACACATGGCAGCAGCGCGATTACGAGCGCCATCAGCCAGGTTTTCACGTTGGTTTTGCGCACAACGCCACCCCCAGGATTTTTAGGACAAACAGGCTAACATCAATCAGTTAGCGTTGCAAGCTCAGATTGCATCTAGGTCTGTTCCGGGCCCAATTCGAACCACTCGAATGCGGTAATCCGCCGCGGCCCAATCGGGTGGTTGTGGGAAGCATACCGGATCAGGCGCCTACCGCGGCCCTGCCTTTCACGACGCTGCCCCGAGTGCGCGCCGAATCAGTTCCGGCCTCGAGCAGAATGCGCAGCATGCGCCGCAACGGCTCGGCGGCCCCCCACAGCAGCTGGTCGCCGACGGTGAATGCGGAGAGATATTCGCCGCCCATGGAAAGCTTGCGCAGCCGTCCGACCGCGATGTGCATGCGGCCGGTTACCGCCGCCGGCGTGAGTTCGCGCATCGAGCTGGCGCGATCGTTCGGCACGACCCGCACCCACTCGTTGGCCGCGGCGATGATGCCTGAGAGTTCCTCGAGCGGCACGTCCTTTCTCAGCTTGATGGTCAGGGCCTGGCTGTGGCAGCGCATCGCGCCGATGCGCACGCACACGCTGTCGACCGGTGTGGCCGGCGCGCCGAAGCTTGCGCCCCGGCCGAGGATCTTGTTGGTCTCCGCTCCGCCTTTCCACTCCTCGAGCGACACGCCGTTGCCCATGTCCCGGTCGATCCACGGGATCAGGTTGCCGGCGAGAGGCACCCCGCCGAAATGCTCCATCGGCAGCGTGCCGTCGGTTTGCTTGGCGAGCACCTTGCGGTCGATCTCCAGTATCGCCGAGGCGGGATCGGCCAGCAGCTTTTTCACCTCCTCGTTGATCAGCCCGAACTGTATAAGCAGCTCGCGCATGTTCTGGGCCCCGGCACCCGAGGCGGCCTGGTAGGTTGCGCACGTCATCCACTCGACGAGGTCGTGCGCGAAGAGGCCGTGCATGCCCATCAGCATGCAGCTCACGGTGCAATTGCCGCCGATGTAGTTCCTGATCCCCTTCTGGAGGGCGTTCCGTATGACCGGCAGGTTCACGGGATCGAGCACGATGACCGCGTCGTCCTGCATGCGCAGCGTCCGCGCGGCGTCGATCCAGTAGCCGGTCCAGCCCGCGGCCCGCAGTGCGGGGTAAATTTCCGAGGTGTAGTCGCTGCCCTGGCAGGTGAGCAGGATATCCATGGCCGCGAGACTCTTAAGGTCGCGCGCATCCCCCACCGGCGGCACGTCCCTGCCGATCGCAGGACCCCTGCTTCCGGCCTGCGAAGTCGAATAGAACACCGGCTCGATCAGGTCGAAATCGCGCTCCGCGCGCATGCGCTCCATCAGCACGGAGCCCACCATGCCGCGCCAGCCAATGAAACCCACTTTCTTCATCGTCACCACGCCGAAATCAATTCCCCAATTCTATCAGGAGCATGGGATGAGTGGCATCAGAGCGCGGCGACGACGGCCTCGCCCATTTCGCGCGTGCCAACTTTCTTCGTTCCCGGCTCGAAAATGTCCGCGGTACGGTAGCCAGCGGCAAGAACCTTCCTCACCGCGCTCTCGACGCGCCTTGCCGGTGCCTCCTCGCCAAGGGTGTAACGCAGCATCATCGCCACGGAGAGTATCGTCGCGAGCGGATTGGCGACGTTGCGGCCGGCGATGTCGGGCGCCGAACCGTGCGTCGGCTCATAGAGCCCCTTGGAGTTCGCGTCGAGAGATGCCGAGGGCAGCATGCCGATCGAGCCGGTCAGCATGGACGCCTCGTCCGACAAAATATCACCGAACATGTTGCCGGTAACGATTACGTCGAAGTGCTTGGGCGCGCGCACCAGCTGCATCGCGGCGTTATCCACGTACATGTGGGTCAGCGCGACCTCTGGATACTTCTTGCCGACGTCGCTCACGACCTCGCGCCACAGGCGGCTGGTCTCGAGCACGTTCTCCTTGTCGACCGAGGTGAGCCGGCGGCTGCGTTTCATTGCCGCCGCGAAGCCCGTTTCGGCGATACGGCGAATCTCGGGTTCCGAGTAGCGCATGGTGTCGTAGCCTTCGCGCGCGCCGCTCGCATTGGTGCGCCGGCCGCGCGGCTCGCAGAAATAAATGTCGCCGGTCAACTCGCGCACAATCAGGATATCGAGGCCCGACACGACTTCGGGCCGGAGGCTCGACGCCCCCACGAGCTCCGGGTACAGCACGGCCGGGCGCAGGTTCGCGAACAGGCCGAGTTCCCTGCGGATCCGCAATATCCCCTGCTCCGGCCGTTGCGGCCGCGGGAGCGCATCGTATTTCGGCCCGCCGACCGCGCCGCACAATACCGCGTCCGCGGCACGCGCGAGCTTGAGCGTCGGCTCCGGAAGCGGATCTCCGTGCGCGTCCACGCCGGCACCGCCGAACGGCGCTTCCTCCAGTTCAAGCTTGAGCCCGTCGCGCGCCAGCACTTTCAGCACCTGCATCGCCTGCGCCACGACTTCCGGCCCGATGCCGTCGCCGGCCAGTATTGCGATCTTCATCTAGAAGAGCCAGGGCTGGCGTTCGCGCTGCCTGGCCTCGAACGCCTTGATCTTGTCCGTGTGCTTGAGGGTGAGACCAATTTCGTCGAGCCCGTTCAGGAGGCAATGCTTCGCGAACGGATCGATGTCGAAGCTGAAGCTCTCGCCGCCGGGAGTCGTCACCGTCTGGCGCTCGAGATCCACCGCGAGCCGGTAGCCTTCAGCATCCCTGGACTCGCTGAAGAGCCGGTCGACGATTTTCGCGTCGAGCCGGATCAGCAGCAGCCCGTTCTTCAAGCTGTTCGTGTAGAAAATATCAGCGAAGCTCGGCGCGATCACGGCCTGGAAGCCGTATTGCAGTAGCGCCCAGGGCGCGTGCTCGCGCGAGGAGCCGCAGCCGAAGTTCTCGCGCGCGAGGAGAACCGTGGCGCCGCGATAGCGCGGCTGGTTCAGCACGAAATCCGGATTGAGCGGGCGCCGCGAGTGGTCCATGCCCGGCTCGCCATGGTCGAGATAGCGCCACTCGTCGAACAGGTTCGGCCCGTAGCCGGTGCGCTTGATCGACTTCAGGTACTGCTTGGGGATGATCGAGTCGGTGTCGACATTGGCGCGGTCCATCGGCGCCACCAATCCCTCGCTGCGAACGAATTTCTCCATGTCGCCCCTACTTGTTGCCCGCCTTCTTCTGTATCGCCTCGCCGGCCTTTTCCATGTCCTTGCCGAAGCCTTTCATCGTTTCGCAGCCCGCCAGGGCAACGGCCCAGATCATCAGCAGGCAAAATGCAATACGACTCATGATCGCCTCCGTCAGTTGAAGGTGCGCACGTCTACGAAATGCCCCGCGATTGCCGCGGCCGCAGCCATCGCCGGACTGACCAGGTGGGTCCTGCCCCCGGGGCCCTGCCGGCCTTCGAAGTTGCGGTTCGACGTCGAGGCGCAGCGCTCTCCGGGCGACAGCTGGTCGTCGTTCATGCCGAGGCACATCGAGCAGCCCGGCTCCCGCCACTCGAAGCCGGCCGCGGTGAAGATCTCGTCGAGGCCCTCCTGCTCGGCCTGCTGCTTTACCCGACCGGACCCCGGCACCACGATCGCGAGCTTGACGCTGGCCGCCACCTTCCTGCCCTTCACCACCTGCGCCGCGACACGCAGATCCTCGATGCGCGAATTGGTGCAGGCGCCGATGAACACCTTGTCCGGCCGGATCTCGGTGATCGGCGTGTTGGGCTTCAAGTCCATGTACTTGAGCGCGCGCGTAATCCATTCGCGCTGTACCGGATCCTTTTCCCGCGCAGGATCGGGCACCCTGCCGCCGACCGTAGCCACCATCTGCGGGTTGGTGCCCCACGTGACCTGAGGCTCGATGCTTTCCGCCTCGAGCGTCACGACCTTGTCGAAGCGCGCGCCGGCGTCGCTCACGAGCGTTCGCCAGTATGCTTCCGCCCGGTCCCACATCGGCCCCTTGGGGGCGAGTGGCCGGCCTCTCACGTACTCGATCGTCTTGTCGTCCACCGCTACCATGCCGGCGCGCGCGCCCGCCTCGATCGACATGTTGCACAAGGTCATGCGGCCCTCCATCGAGAGCGCGCGGATCGCCGCGCCGGTGTACTCGATGGTGTAGCCCGTGCCCCCGGCACTGCCGATCTTCCCGATGATCGCGAGGATGACGTCCTTGGCGGCGATGCCGCGCCCGAGCGCGCCCTCGACCACGATATTCATGCACTTGGTCTTCTTCACCACCAGGCACTGCGTTGCGAGCACGTGCTCGACCTCGCTCGTGCCGATGCCGAAAGCGAGGCAGCCCAGCGCGCCGTGCGTGCTGGTATGCGAGTCCCCGCACACCAGCGTCATGCCGGGCAGCGTCGCGCCCTGCTCCGGTCCGATCACGTGCACGATGCCTTGCTGCTTATCGAGAAACGGAAAATAGACCCGGGCGCCGTATTCCTTGATGTTGCGGTCGAGCGTCTCGACCTGCAGCCGCGACACCGGGTCCACGATGCCGGCAATGCCCCTTTCCCAGTTGCGCGTCGGCGTGTTGTGATCGGCGGTTGCGACGATGGAATCCGCGCGCCACGGCTTGCGGCCGGCGATCTTCAAGCCTTCGTACGCCTGGGGGCTCGTGACCTCGTGCACGAGATGGCGGTCGATGTAGAGCAGCGTCGCGCCGTCGCGCTCCTCGTGCACGACGTGGCTCTCCCACAATTTGTCGTATAGCGTGCGGGTCGTCATTTGTTGCGTAACCTCATGGGAATGCTGAATTATTGCACAGAAGGTCGTCGTCAGCCGTCCGCGGAAAAGTTGGACTGCGTTTCGCGCCGAAGTTCCCGCCCACTGCTCACCGCTCCAATTTGAGTTTCCAGATGATAAGCAGCATGCCGACGAAAGCGCACGCCGCGGCGGCGGAAAACGTAAGCTCGGCTCCGGCACCGTCCCACAGAGCGCCGCTCGCGAGCGAGCCGAGCGTGCCGCCGACGCCGAACGCGAGGCTGCCGTAGATCGCCTGGCCGCGCGCCTGGTGCCGGCCGCGAAAGAGCTGGTGGACCATACCGATCGCGGCGGCATGAAACGAGCCGAAGCTCGCCGCGTGGAGCGTCTGGGCAAGGGCGAGCACGACGAGGCTCCCGGCGCCCCAGCCGATGAGGAGGAAGCGCACCGCCGCCAGCGCGAAGCTCGCGATAAGGATGCTGCGCAGCGTGAACGCCGCGTAGAAGCGCGGCAGCCACAGGAAAATCGCGATCTCGCAGATCACGCCGAGCGCCCACAGCCAGCCGGTCAGGCCCGTGCTGTAGCCGTGATCCACGAGGTGTATCGAGTAGAAGGTGTAGTACGGCCCGTGCGCCACCGCCATCAGCGAGCAGGCGGTGATCAAGGCGATTACGGCGGGTTGCTTCAGGACCTGCATGATCGATTGCCGATCCTCCGCGGCGTGGGGCACCTGCGTCGCGTCAGGAACGAGCCATGTGAATGCGACTGTCCCGGCAAGCGCAACGGTCACGATCCACAGCAGTGACCGCGCCGGAAAGAGATCGAGGGCATACCCTACTCCGACCACGGCGACGATGTAGCCGATCGACCCCCACAGCCGGATTGCGCCGTAGCGGCCGGTGTGCTCGCCGAGATGGTTCAGCGTGGCCGCTTCCACCACCGGCAGCGCCGCGCTCAGGAAGAAACCTGCCGCCAGCACTGCCGCGCAGATCCAAAGGAAGGTCGCGGACGCGAACAGGCCCAGCCAGCATGCGAGGCCTGCGAGCGTGGTCGCGCGCACCAGTCCCAGGCGGCGACCGGCGGCATCGGCGAGCCAGCTCCAGAGATACGGCGCCAGGGCGCGGGTGACCGGCGGCAGCGCCATCACCGTGCCGATTTCGGCCGCGGAGAGGCCGGCGCCGTCCAGATAAACGGCGAAGAAAGGCGCGAACGCGCCGATGTATGCGAAATAGAAGAAGTAGAACCCGGCGAGCTGCCGGTACGGCACGGCGCGCATCACGCGGCGCCCTTACGCCTCGTCGGGATCGGGGTTCTCGACGGCGGCGGCGGCGCGGAGCTTCGCGATCACCTCGGCCGGCGCCTGCGCGGGAATGCGCGGCGTCGCGCTCGCGACGTCGGCATTCTGCGCGCGGTGGCGCAAGGCATGGTCGATCAGCGTCAGCGCCATCATTGCCTCGCAGATAGGCGTCGCGCGGATGCCCACGCACGGATCGTGCCGCCCGTGGGTCTCGATTACCGCCGGCTTGCCAGCCGTGTCGATCGTCCGCCGCGGAAGCCGGATGCTGGAGGTGGGCTTCACCGCGACGTGCACCACGATGTCCTGGCCGGTCGAGATGCCGCCGAGGATTCCGCCCGCGTTGTTGGAGAGAAAGCCCTGGGGCGACATCTCGTCGGAGTGCTCGGTGCCCTTCTGTGCGACTGCGCGGAATCCGGCGCCGATCTCGACGCCCTTCACGGCATTGATGCTCATCATGTTGTAGGCGAGATCGGCGTCGAGCTTGTCGTAGACCGGCTCGCCCCAGCCCACGGGAACGCCCGAGGCAACGGTGGCGATGCGCGCGCCGCAGGAATCCCCGCTCTTCCGCAACCGGTCCATGAATTCTTCGAGCTGCGGCACGATCTCCGCGTTGGCCGCAAAGAACGGATTTCCATTCACCGCGTCCCACGACTTGAACGGGATCTCGATCGGGCCGAGCTGGGCCATGCAGCCGCGAACCGCGACGCCATACTTCTCGCGCAGCCACTTCTTCGCGATCGCCGCCGCCGCGACCCGCACCGCGGTCTCGCGCGCCGATTGCCGTCCGCCGCCCCGGTAGTCGCGAACGCCGTATTTCTGGAGGTAGGTATAGTCGGCGTGCCCCGGCCGGAACATGTCCTTGATCTTGGTGTAGTCCTTGCTCCGCGCGTCCACGTTGCGGATGAGGAGCGCGATCGGCGTTCCGGTCGTCCGTCCTTCGAACACGCCGGAGAGAATCTCTACCGTGTCCTCCTCGCGCCGCTGCGTCACATGGCGCGAAGTGCCGGGCTTGCGGCGGTCGAGCTCGGGCTGGATGTCCGCTTCGGAGAGCTCGAGACCGGGCGGACAGCCGTCGACCACGCAGCCGATCGCGGGCCCGTGGCTCTCCCCGAAGGAGGTCACGCAGAAGAGCTTCCCGAGCGTGTTGCCGGACATGCGTCTATCTCAGGCTGTCGTAGGGGTGCACGAGGGGCGTATCCTCTCGTTCGCCACCTCTAAAACTCGAAATAATTCAAAGAGAAGTTTAACATAGGGACTTCCACGACTGCCCCACGACGATGGCTGACAAACCCGATCCGGACAAGATAAAAGGCCCCGGGGGCATGACGATGCGCGAGCTGCACGAACTCGTGAAGAAGGGCCACGCGCGCGACCAGGCCGCGGGCAAGCAGCACAACAAGCTCGCGCAGCCGCAAAACCGCTGGCAGCGCTTCGT
>DATICE010000238.1:0-12848 GCA_035456985.1 Burkholderiales bacterium
GTCGATGGGAACGAACGCCCGCGGCTCCGGCCCGGTGTACACGGCGGTCGGCCGGATGATCTTGTTGTCGATGCGCTGCTCGATGACGTGCGCCGCCCAGCCGCTGGTGCGGGAAATGACGAACAGCGGCGTGAACATTGCGGTCGGCACGCCCATGCGATGGTAGGAGACCGCGGAAAACCAGTCCAGGTTGGCGAACATGTTCTTCTCCCGCATCATCACCGATTCGATGCGTTCGGCGATCTCGAACATCTCCGTCTCGCCCGCGTCCTGCGACAGCCGCCGCGCCACTTCCTTGATTATCTTGTTGCGCGGATCGGCGATGGTGTAGACCGGGTGGCCGAAGCCGATCACCACCTCCCGGTTGCGCACGCGCGCCGTGATGTCGCGCTCCGCCGCATCCGGCGATTCATAGCGGTTCATCACTTCGAAGCCGACCTCATTGGCGCCGCCGTGCTTGGGGCCTTTCAACGCGCCGATCGCGCCGGTGATCGCGGAATACATATCGGAGCCGGTCCCGGCCACCACCCGCGCCGCGAAGGTCGAGGCGTTGAACTCGTGCTCTGCGTAGAGGTTGAGCGAGGTATGCATGGCCCGCACCCAGAGAGGCTTGGCGGGTTTTCCGTGCAGCAGATTCAGGAAATGCCCACCGATCGAATCGTCGCCGGTTTCGACTTCGATGCGACGCTTGTCGCGGCTATAGCGGTGCCAGTAGAGCAGCATCGAGCCGAAGCAGGCCATCAGGCGGTCGGTGATGTCACGCGCACCCGCAACATTGTGGTCGTCTTTTTCCGGGTAAACGGTACCAAGTACCGAGCATCCGGTGCGCAGTACGTCCATGGGATGGGCGGAGGCGGGAATCTGCTCGAGCGCTGCTTTCACCGGCGCCGGCAGGCCGCGCAGCGACTTGAGCTTGCGCTTGTATGCCGCGAGCTCGGAGCGGGTCGGCAGCTTCTCGTGGACCAGCAGGTGCGCAATCTCCTCGAACTCGCACTGCTCGGCGATGTCGAGGATGTCGTAGCCGCGGTAGTGCAGATCGTTGCCGCTGCGCCCGACGGTGCACAGCGCGGTGCTGCCGGCGGCGACGCCCGACAGTGCCACGGACTTCTTGGGCTTCGGGGCGGATTGCGCTTCGCTCATGGGATGCGGATCGGGACGGAAGGCACGTCAGCCGAGCAGGTGGCGGATGGAATCGCGCTCCTCGTGCAGCTCTTTCAGCGTGGCCTGCATGGCAGCGCGGCTGAAATCGGAGAGCTCGATGCCTTTGACGATCTCGTAGCGGCTGTCGCGGCAGACGCACGGGTAGCCGTAGAGAACGCCCTCGGCGATGCCGTAGCTGCCATCAGAGGGGACGCCCATGCTGACCCAGTCGCCGTCACGGGTGCCGAACACCCAATCGCGAACGTGATTGATCGCGGCATTGGCCGCGCTTGCCGCGGATGACAGGCCGCGGGCGTCGATGATCGCGGCGCCGCGCTTCTGTATGGCGGGGATGAAGCTCTTCTCGAGCCACGCGTGGTCGTTGATCATGGGCCAGATCTTCTTTCCGTCGATCTGGGCCTGGAAGATATCGGGATACTGGGTCGCGGAGTGGTTGCCCCAGACCGTCATCCGGTGCACGCCCTCCACCGGCTGGCCGATCTTCTGCGCGGCCTGACTCATTGCCCGGTTGTGATCGAGGCGCATCATGGACGTGAAGTTCGAGGCCTTGAGGCCCGGTGCGTTCTTCATCGCGATGAGGCAGTTGGTATTGGCGGGATTGCCCACCACCAGCACCTTCACGTCCCGGCTCGCGACCGCGGCGAGCGCCTTTCCCTGGGGGGCGAAGATCTTGCCGTTGGCCTCGAGCAGGTCCTTGCGTTCCATGCCTGGACCGCGCGGGCGTGCGCCGACGAGCAGCGCAACGTCCACGTCCTTGAAGGCGACCATGGGATCGGCCGTAGGCACCATCCCGTGCAGGAGTGGATAGGCGCAGTCGTCGAGCTCCATCATCACGCCCTTCAGCGCCTTCTGCGCCTTCTCATCGGGGATTTCGAGCAGTTGGAGGATGACCGGCTGCTCCCTGCCGAGCATTTCCCCGTTGGCGATGCGGAAGAGCAGGCTGTAGCCGATCTGGCCGGCGGCGCCGGTGACGGCGACGCGCATGGGGTGTTTCATGGTGTGGACTCCTGGGTCGCGGGGCGCTGTCTTGATTATCCGGAAGGGGCGGCGCGATGCGGGGCGAAACACGCGCGCTCGATCGTGCCGAATGATAACGAAGCCGCAGCCGCAGTGACAAGCCGAGCATCCGGCCGCTGGCGGGGTTGCGGTTGATTCTTACTGAATGCTTGCAGGCGCGGCTGCAGGTCGAGTCGCTGCGGCATGGGTCCGAGGACGGCGTGCAATGCGGCTTATGCGCTGTAGCGGAAACTGTTAAAATTTCAACGGTCAACTGGCAGGAAACCAGCGCGGGGACGGGGTGCACGAAACGATCCCCGGGTGCCCTGCGCGAGACGCAACGATCGATGTCCAGGCCGCGGCCGAAATATCTCAATCTGGTCCAGATCCGGCTGCCGCTACCCGGCGTGGTGTCGATCCTCCACAGGGTGAGCGGCGCCGCCCTGTTCCTGCTGCTCCCTTTCCTGCTGGCGCTGTTCGAGTTGAGCCTGGAATCTCCCCGCACGTTCGGGTTCTTCAAGTCGCTGGCTTCGCACTGGTCCGTCAAGTTGATCCTGACCGGAGTTGTCTGGGCGTACCTGCACCACCTGTGCGCGGGCATCCGTCACCTCGCGCTTGATCTGGATTACGGATCCGAGCTTGCGATGGCCCGTGCCAGCAGCTGGGCGGTGCTCGCGGTGAGCGTGGCCCTGACCCTCGCCGTGGGAGCGCTGATATGGTGAAGCGTGAGGTCGTGGGCGCCCATTACGGGCTGCGTGACTGGCTCGCGCAGCGGGTGACCGCGGTGATCATGATCGTCTATACGGTGATCATCGTCTCGACGCTGGCGGGCCTGCCGCAGATGGATTACTGGAAGTGGAAGGTGCTGTGGCAAACGCCGCTGGTGCGCTACGCGACGGTGCTCTTCATGGCGAGCCTGCTGCTGCACGCCTGGATCGGCGTGCGCAACATCTTCATGGACTACATCAAGGACCCGGCGCTGCGCTTGACGCTCTACGTGCTCGTCATCGGGGCGCTCTTCTGGTACGCCGTCTGGTTCGTGCAGATACTGTGGGGCCTGTGATGGCGCTGCCGATGCGCTCCTTTGACGCGGTGATCGTCGGCGGCGGCGGCTCGGGGCTGCGCGCCGCGCTGGAGCTTGCTCGCGCCGACCTGAAAGTCGCGGTGCTGTCGAAAGTGTTTCCTACACGCTCGCACACCGTGGCAGCGCAGGGAGGGGTGGCGGCCGCGCTCGGCAACATCGAGGAGGACAACTGGCATTGGCACATGTACGACACCGTCAAGGGGTCCGATTACCTCGGCGACCAGGACGCGATCGAGTTCATGTGCCGAAGAGCGGCCGAGGTGGTCTACGAGCTCGAGCATTTCGGAATGCCGTTCGACCGCCTCGCCGGCGGCAGGATCTACCAGCGGCCGTTCGGCGGGCACATGCGGGAATACGGTCAGTCGCCCGTGCCCCGCGCCTGCGCCGCCGCCGACCGCACGGGGCATGCTTTGCTGCACACGCTCTATCAGGCCAATCTGAAGGAGCGCACGCAATTCTTCGTCGAATGGATGGCGCTGGATCTCATCCGCGATCGGGACGGCACGGTCCTCGGCGTGACGGCGCTCGAGATGGAAACGGGTGAAGTGATGATCCTGCAGGCAAGGGCGACGGTATTCGCCACCGGCGGCGCCGGTCGCATCTTTGCCGCCAGCACCAATGCGTTCATCAACACCGGAGACGGCCTGGGCATGGCAGCGCGCGTCGGAATCCCGCTCCAGGACATGGAGTTCTGGCAATTTCATCCAACCGGCGTGGCGGGCGCGGGCGTGCTGATTACAGAGGGCGTGCGCGGGGAAGGGGGCTACCTTCTCAACAAGAACGGCGAGCGCTTCATGGAGCGCTATGCGCCGAACGCGAAGGATCTCGCCAGCCGGGACATTGTGTCGCGTGCGATGGCGACCGAGATCAAGGAGGGCCGCGGGGCGGGCAGCGACGGCGACTGCATCCTGCTCAAGCTCGATCACCTCGGGGAGGAGACGATCAGCCGCAGGCTGCCCGGCATCCGCGAGATCGCGAAGAAGTTCGCCAACGTGGATCCGGTGCGGGACCCGATCCCGGTGGTCCCGACCTGCCACTACCAGATGGGCGGCATCCCGACCAATTACCGGGGGCAGGTGGTGGCTCCCGCGAACGGCAATCTGGAAGCGATCGTGCCGGGATTCTACGCGGCGGGCGAGTGCTCGTGCGTCTCGGTGCACGGCGCCAACCGCCTCGGATGCAACTCGCTGCTCGACCTGCTCGTGTTCGGAAAATCCGCCGCGGAGACGATCATTCAGGACCTGCGCGGGGAGGGGCCGGCCCATCGCGACATGCCCGCGAGCGCCGCCGAGCCGACGCTGGCACGACTGGCGCGGCTGGAGAGCCAGAAGAACGGCGAGCGCGTCGCCGACGTCGGCGCCGAGATGCGCCGCGTCATGCAGCTCCACTGCGGGGTGTTTCGCTTCCCGGAACTCCTTGCGACGGGAGTGCAGAAGATCACGGAAGTGGCGGCACGTGCCGCGCGAACGGAGATCCGGGACAAGAGCAGGACCTTCAATACGGCGCGGGTGGAGGCGCTCGAGCTCGACAACCTGGTCGAGACCGCGGTGGCCTCGCTCGTCTCCGCCGCGGCGCGCAAGGAGAGCCGCGGATCCCACGACCGCGCCGACTTTCCCAAGCGCGACGATGCCAACTGGATCAAGCACACGCTGTGGTTCAAGGAGGGCAACCGCCTCGAGTACAAGCCGGTGCACGCGCGGCCGCTGACGGTCGACGCGTTCGAGCCGAAGGCGCGCGTTTATTGATTACGGAGCAGCTGATGCGATTCTCGATCTACCGCTACGACCCCGATTCCGGCGATAAGCCGCACATGCAGGACTACGACGTCGCGCTCGAGCCGACCGACCGCATGCTGCTCGACGCGCTGGTGCGCGTGAAGGCGCACGACGACACGCTCGCGTTCCGGCGCTCCTGCCGCGAGGGCGTGTGCGGCTCCGACGCCATGAACATCAACGGCAAGAACGGGCTTGCGTGTGTCACGCGCGTCGCCGATCTCAAGGAGCCGGTGGTGATCCGGCCGCTGCCGGGATTGCCGGTGGTGCGCGATCTCATCGTCGACATGTCGCAGTTCTTCAAGCAATACAATTCGGTGAAGCCGTACCTGGTCAACCACGAGCCGCCGCCGGAGAAGGAGCGACTGCAAACGCCCGAGGAGCGCGAGGCGCTGAACGGGCTCTACGAGTGCATCCTGTGCGCGTGCTGCACCACCGCCTGCCCGTCGTTCTGGTGGAACCCCGACAAGTTCGTCGGCCCGGCGGGCCTGCTCCAGGCCTACCGCTTCATCGCGGACACGCGCGACCAGGCGACCGGGGAGCGGCTCGACAACCTCGAGGACCCGTATCGCCTGTTCCGCTGCCATTCGATCATGAACTGCGTGGACGTATGTCCGAAGGGGCTGAATCCCACCCGGGCGATCGGCAAGATCAAGGAGCTTCTCGTCAAACGCACCATTTAGGAATGAGCCGGGCGATAATCCGCCAGGTTCGTAACGTATGGGAGATCTCGACCGCGTTCGCTGGCGCTGCCGCCGGGGATTGCTCGAGCTCGATCTGGTGCTGGCGGCCTTCCTCGATCGCGGTTACGGTCGCCTCGACGCCGGTGAGCGGCGGCTGTTCGACGAGCTTCTCGACTGGCCGGACAACGATTTGCTCGACCTGGCGCTGGGACGGCGCGATCCCGAGCCGCGTTACCGGGCGGTGGTGGAAATGCTGCGCGCGGGCAGCGGGCCGGCGGGTGGTGCGGATGCGCTACGACCCGCGTGAAACGATCGATATGGAGTGGAGAACTACATGGCGGAAAAACTGGCAACCCTGACCTTTACCGACGGCACGCCCCCGGTCGATTTTCCGGTGCTCACCGGCAGCGTCGGGCCGGATGTGATCGACGTGCGCGCGCTCTACGCCAAGACCGGAAAGTTCACCTACGACCCGGGCTTCATGTCCACGGCGAGCTGCCGGTCGAGCATCACCTACATCGACGGCGACAAGGGCATTCTGCAGTACCGCGGCTATCCCATCGAGCAGCTCGCAGAGCACTGCAGCTTCCTGGAGGTCGCCTACCTCATCCTGAACGGCGAGCTGCCGAACGCGACGCAGCTCGAGGAATTCGTGGGAATCGTGAGGCGCCATACGATGGTGCACGAGCAGCTCACCCGCTTCTATTCCGGCTTCCGGCGCGACGCGCACCCGATGGCGGTGCTGTGCGGCGTGGTGGGTGCCCTGTCCGCGTTCTACCACGACTCGATCGACATCCACGACGCGCGCAGCCGTGAGATCTCCGCATTCCGCCTGATCGCGAAGCTGCCGACATTGACGGCAATGGCCTACAAATACAATACCGGCCAGCCGTTCATGTACCCGAAGAACGCGCTGCCCTACGTCGACAACTTCCTCTACATGATGTTCGGCACGCCGTGCGAGGAGTACAAGCCCAACCCGGTGCTCGCGCGCGCCATTGAGCGCGTCCTGATTCTGCACGCGGACCACGAGCAGAACGCCTCCACCTCTACGGTGCGGCTCGCGGGCTCGACCGGAGCCAACCCGTTCGCCTGCATCTCGGCCGGAATCGCCAGCCTGTGGGGGCCGGCGCACGGCGGCGCCAACGAGGCGGTGCTGAAGATGCTCGGTGAGATCGGCGACGCGAAGAACATCCCGGCGTTCATCAAGCGCGTCAAGGACAAGGACGGCTACGCCATGCTGATGGGCTTCGGGCACCGCGTCTACAAGAACTACGACCCGCGCGCCAAAATCATCCAGCAAACCTGCCACGAGGTGCTCGAGGAACTCGACCTCATGGACGACCAGCTGTTCAAGCTGGCGATCGCGCTGGAGAAGGTCGCGCTCGAGGACGATTACTTCATCAAGCGCAAGCTCTACCCCAACGTGGATTTCTACTCGGGCATCGTCTACAAGGCGCTCGGTATCCCGGTCAGCATGTTCACGGCCATTTTCGCGCTGGCGCGTACCGTGGGCTGGATCGCGCAGTGGAACGAACTGATTGGCGACCCCGACCAGAAGATAGGCCGTCCGCGGCAGCTCTTTGCCGGCGCTGCGCGCCGGGAATTTCCTCCCATGAGCAAGAGAAAGTGACTGATACTGCGTGACTGAGATGACGTGACTGAAAATGCGTGACTGGAGTTGCGTGACTGGTGATTTGTGTTCAGACGCATGCAGGTTTCTCGGGCGTTTTGCTAGTCACGCCGTACCAGTCACGTTTCATCAGTCACGCCCCATCAGTCACGGATTGTAAGCAGGTGACGTCATGATGAAAGAGCAGCTCGGAAACTCCTATCTGTTCGGCGCGAACGCGCCGTTCATCGAGGCGCTCTACGACGCCTGGCTCATTGATCCCGCGGCGGTCGACGCGCGCTGGCGCGATTACTTCGAGGAGCTGCAACGGCTTGAGGGCGGGGCCGCGGATGTATCCCATTTCGAGGTGCAGGATCGCTTCGCCCGTCTCGCCCGGGAGCGTCGCACGGGCGGCGCGACGGTGCTCATCACCCGCCCGCAGCTCGGGGAGAAGCAGTTCGGCGTGCTGCAGCTGATATCGGCCCACCGCTTCCTGGGGGTGCGCCATGCCGACATCGATCCCCTCAGGCGCCAGGAGAAACCAAAGATTCCCGAGCTCGACCCGGCGTTCTACGGGCTCGGCGCAGCCGACATGGAGACGGTTTTCAACACCGGCACCCTGGTCGGGCCGCGGGAGATGAAGCTCGCGGACATCCTGCAGTTCCTCAGGGACACCTACTGCCGGACCATCGGCGTCGAGTACATGTACATCACCGACATGGCGCAGAAGCGCTGGGTGCAGGAGCGGCTGGAGACCGTCCGCTCGGCGCCCGCCTATGACGCCGACTACAAGAAGCACATCCTCGAGCGGCTGACCGCCGCCGAGACGCTGGAGAAATACCTGCACACCAAGTATGTCGGGCAGAAGCGCTTCTCGCTCGAGGGCGGGGAATCGCTGATCCCGCTCCTCGACCATCTGCTCCAGAGCGCCGGCAAGGCGGGCGTGCAGGAGCTTGTGATCGGCATGGCGCACCGCGGCCGCATCAATGTGCTCGTCAACACCATGGGCAAGATGCCGAAGGACCTGTTCGCGGAGTTCGAGGGCAAGCATGATGACGAGCTGCTCGCCGGCGACGTCAAGTACCACCAGGGCTTCTCGTCCAACGTCATGACCCCGGGCGGGCCGATGCACGTCACGCTCGCGTTCAATCCTTCCCACCTTGAGATCGTCAACCCGGTGGTCGTGGGCTCGGTGCGCGCGCGCCAGCACCGCCGCCGTGACCACACCGGCGACCAGGTGTTGCCGGTGCTGATCCACGGCGACGCCGCCTTCGCGGGGCAGGGCGTGAACATGGAAACCTTCGAGATGGCGCAAACACGGGGCTATGGCACGAGCGGCACGGTGCACATCGTCGTCAACAACCAGATCGGATTCACCTGTTCGGATCTGCGCGACGCGCGCTCGACGCTCTATTGCACCGACATCGCGAAGATGCTGGAAGTGCCGATCTTCCACGTCAACGGCGACGACCCCGAGGCGGTGTGCCTCGTGACGGAAATCGCGCTCGATTATCGGCAGAAGTTCGACAAGGACGTGGTGGTGGATCTCGTTTGCTACCGGCGCCTCGGGCACAACGAGCAGGACGAGCCGATGGTGACCCAGCCGCTGATGTACAAGACGATTGCGAAGCTGCCCACCACGCGCCAGCTCTACGCCGACCGGCTGGCGCAGGAGGGCGTAATCGCCGCCGGCGGTGGCGACGAGATGGTCGCGAGCTGCCGCAAAGCGCTCGACGGCGGCCACCACACCAACAAGACCATACTCGGGAGCTACAAGCCGCCGTTCGAGATCGACTGGAGCCGCTACCGGGGATCGAAGTGGAACGAGCGCGACGACACGCGCCTGCCGCTCGAGACCCTGAAGATGCTCGGGGAGCGCATCACCACCGTTCCCGGCAATTTCAAGCTTCACCCCTCGGTGAGCCGCATCATCGAGAACCGGCGCCTGATGGCGCAGGGCAAGCTCGCGCTCGACTGGGGCATGGCTGAGCACCTCGCCTTCGCCACGCTGCTCCATGAAGGCTACGCGGTCCGGCTCTCGGGGCAGGACAGCGCGCGCGGCACCTTCTTCCATCGCCACGCCGTGCTGCACGACCAGAATCGCGAGCGCTGGGACCAGGGCACCTACGTGCCGCTGCAGCACGTGAGCGACAAGCAGGGGGATTTCGTCGTCATCGACTCGCTGCTCTCGGAGGAGGCCGTGATGGGGTTCGAGTACGGCTATTCGACCTCGGCCCCCAATGAGCTCGTGATCTGGGAGGCCCAGTTTGGAGATTTCGCCAACGGCGCGCAGGTCGTGATCGACCAGTTCATCGCCTCGGGCGAAGCGAAATGGGGCCGGCTGTGCGGGCTGGTGCTGATGCTCCCGCACGGCTACGAGGGGCAGGGACCGGAGCATTCCTCGGCGCGCATCGAGCGCTACATGCAGCTCTGCGCGGACTACAACATGCAGGTCTGCATCCCGGCAACACCGGTGCAGCTCTACTATCTGCTGCGGCGGCAGATGGTCCGGCCGTTCAGGAAGCCCCTGATCCTCTTCACGCCGAAGAGCCTCCTGCGTCACAAGGAGTCAGTCTCTCCGCTCGAGGAGTTCGCCGCCGACAAGTTCAAGCCGGTCAATGAGGACTGGGATGCGAAGGACATCGAACCCGAGAAGGTGAAGCGCGTGGTGTTCTGCAGCGGCAAGGTCTATTACGATCTGCGCGCCGAGCGCAATGCGCGGGGACTGCGGGACCTGCCGCTCGCCCGCATCGCCCAGCTCTATCCCTTCCCGCACGAGGATTTGCAGGCGCAGATCGAGCGCTACGGGAGAGCGACCGAGATCGTGTGGTGCCAGGAGGAGCCGCGCAACCAGGGCGCGTGGCACCGCATCCAGCACTACCTCGAGCGCCACATGCTGCCGCATCAGAAACTGATCTACGCCGGGCGGGAGTCATCCGCATCGCCCGCTGCGGGCTACAAGTCGCTGCACGACCGGCAGCAGAAGGAGCTGGTGGAGCTCGCGCTTTCCGTGGGCGTCGCATCGCGCGCGGACGGGGTCGCGTAGGAAACCGCAATGCTGGTCGAGGTCAAGGTTCCGCAGCTCTCGGAGTCGGTCGCGGAGGCGACGCTCCTCACCTGGCACAAGAAGGCCGGCGAGCGCGTCAAGCGCGACGAGAACCTGGTCGATATCGAGACCGACAAGGTCGTGCTCGAGACGCCGGCGCCGGAGTCGGGCGTGATCATCAGGATCATCAAGGGCGACGGCGGCACCGTGGTGAGCAACGAGGTGATCGCGCAGATCGACACCGAAGGCAAGGCGGACGCCCCCGCTGCCGCCGCGAAGGGCGCCGTGAAGGAGCCCGCGAGCGCGCCGGCGAAGCCCGCGGCGCCGGCTGCAATGCCGGCTGCGCGCAAGCTCGCGGCCGAGAAGGGCGTGGACACCGCCGCTTTGGGCGGCACCGGGCGCGGAGGACGCGTCACCAGGGAGGACGTGCAGCAGGCGGCGGAGGGCAAAGCGCGTCCGCCGGCGATGCCCGCCCCGCCAGCCGAAGCCCCGGCAGGTCGCAGGCCGGGGGCCCCGGCCGTGGCGCCCGTCGCGCCCGGGGAGCGTCCCGAGCAGCGCGTGCCGATGTCGCGTTTGCGCGCGCGCGTCGCGGAGCGCCTGGTGCAGTCCCAGCGCGAGTCGGCGATCCTCACCACCTTCAACGAAGTCAACCTGCAGGCGGTGATCGAGCTGCGCAACCGCTACCGGGAGCGCTTCGAGAAGGAGCACGGCGTGCGGCTCGGCTTCATGTCGTTCTTCGTGAAGGCGGTGGTGCACGCCCTGCGGAAATTCCCCATCGTGAACGCCTCGATCGACGGCACCGACGTCGTCTACCACGGCTACCACGACATCGGGATCGCGGTCGCGAGCCCGCGCGGACTCGTGGTCCCGATCCTGCGCGACGCGGGCGAGCTCTCCCTGGCCGAGATCGAGAAGAGAATCGCGGACTTCGGCAAGCGCGCGCAGGAAGGCAAGCTCACGATCGAGGAGCTGACCGGCGGCACCTTCTCGATCTCCAACGGCGGGGTCTTCGGCTCGATGCTCTCCACCCCGATCATCAATCCGCCGCAGAGCGCGATTCTCGGCGTGCACGCCACCCGCGAGCGGCCGGTCGCGGAGAACGGGCAGGTGGTAATTCGCCCGGTCAACTACCTCGCACTCTCCTACGACCACCGCATCATCGACGGGCGCGAGGCGGTGCTCTCCCTCGTCGCCATCAAGGAAGCCCTCGAGGACCCCGCCCGCATCCTGCTCGATGTCTGAAGCACAAATTCCCTCCCCCTTGATGGGGAAGGGTTAGGGTGGGGGTGAGAAGCACAGGTGGAAAATGGCAATGAAGTCCTTTGACGTTGTAGTCATCGGCGCCGGCCCCGGCGGCTACATCGCCGCGATCCGCGCCGCGCAGCTCGGGCTCTCGACCGCATGTATCGACGAATGGCGGAGCGCCGACGGCAAGCCCGCGCTCGGCGGCACCTGCACCAACGTCGGCTGCATTCCCTCGAAGGCGCTGCTGCAGTCCTCGGAGAACTATCACCATGCCGCCCACGGCTTCGCGGATCACGGCATCCAGGTGAAGGGCCTCGCGCTCGACCTCGCGCAGATGCTCAGGCGCAAGGAGAAGGTGGTCCGGCAGAACAACGACGGCATCGTGTATCTCTTCAGGAAGAACAAAGTCACGTTCTTCCACGGCCGCGGCAGCTTCGCGGGAGGAAGCGCCGGTGCGTGGCAGGTCAAGGTGGCGGGCGGCGCGGAGGAGGCGATCACGGCGCGCCAGGTCATCGTCGCGACCGGCTCCAGTCCGCGCCCCCTGCCGGGCATCGCCTTCGATAACAAGCTCGTGCTCGACAACGCGGGGGCGCTGGCGCTGCCGGAGGTCCCGCGCCGGCTCGGCGTCATCGGGGCGGGCGTGATCGGTCTCGAGATGGGCAGCGTGTGGCGGCGGCTCGGGGCGGAAGTCACGATGCTGGAAATGCTGGAGACCTTCCTGCCCGCCGCGGACGAGGCGGTGGCAAAGGAGGCGTGGAAGATTTTTACCAAGGAGCAGGGCCTCGACATCGTTCTCGGTGCCGCCATCGCGCGCGTGGCGTGCGGCAAGAAAGGCGTGACGGTGGAGTATTCGGTGAAAAGCGGTGGCGAGCGCAAGCTCGAGTGCGACCGACTGATCGTGTCCATCGGTCGGGTGCCGAACACGCAGGGTCTCAACGCCGAGGCGGCCGGGCTCAAGCTCGACGCGCGGGGATGCATCGAGGTCGACCCCGAGTGCCGCACGAATCTCGCCGGCGTGTGGGCGATCGGGGATGTCGTGCGCGGGCCCATGCTCGCGCACAAGGCCGAGGAGGAGGGCGTCGCGGTCGCCGAGCGCGCGGCGGGCCGCCACGGGCACGTCGATTTCAACACCATTCCCTGGGTCATCTACACCGCGCCCGAGATCGCCTGGGTCGGCCGCACCGAGCGCGAGCTGAAGAGCGCCGGGGTGCAGGTACGGACCGGCCAGTTCCCGTTCATGGCGAACGGC